>NZ_DASWTD010000348.1:0-22920 GCF_036402335.1 Sphingopyxis sp.
TGGGCGTCGGGACGCACCGCGACCGGCCCGACCATCACGAGTGGCGTCGCATGTCCCTCTGCGCCGCGATGCGCGACGGGCCAACACTGGATCGTACCGATCAACATGCCATCCTCGACCGCTGCGAAGCTCAGCGCCGGCACCGCATCCACGCCCGCGCGGATGCGGTAGGCGGTTCGTCCAAAGCGATCCGATCCGAAAGCGGCGTCGAGGAGATCCTCGACCGCCTGCGGTTCGATATTCGACAATGGAAGTAACTCGACCAACGCGTACCCTTTCGCTAATGCGGCGGCGCTTTAGGGACCGGGGGGGCGCTTGCAAACCCCCGACGGACAGGAATTTCTTGTGACCGATACATTGTGGCTGGAAGTGAACGGGCTGACGGCCCAGGTGCTGACGGGCATCTATTCCGAAGAAACGCACCTGCCGCAGCCGCTGCGCATCTCGGTGCGTGCGAAACTGGCGATGGCCGATCATTATGATCCGGTGACGCCGCTCAGCCGCTCGAAAAACTATATGCACCTGAAATTCGCGGCGACCGAGGGCATTCCCAAGGATGTCCATTTCGTGCTGATCGAAAGCGTCGCCGACCATATCATCGACACCTTGTTCCTGCAGGACGACAAGGTCGAGGAGGTCGAGGTGAAGATCGTCAAGCTCGCGATCGCCGAGGAAGGCGAAGAAATCGGGATCACGATGCGGCGCGCGCGCAAATGACGCAGAAGCTCGCTCTGGTCACGGGCGGGCTCCACCGCGTCGGCGCCGCGATTTCGGCGCGGCTGGCACGCGAAGGCTATGCGCTGGCGATCCACAAGCGGAGCCCCGGTGAAGCCGATCCAGTGCTCGCCGAGGCACTTGCCGAGACGGGCGCGCGCAGCCATCGCTTTGCCGCCGATCTCGCCGATCCGGTCGCGGTCGACGCGCTGATCCCCGCGGTGATCGAAAAATTCGGCCGCGCGCCCGACCTGCTCGTCAATAATGCTGCGCTGTTTGCCGAGGGTGAATGGGCCGATCTGTCAGCCGTAGCGCTCGCCGAGATGATGCAGATCAATCATCACGCGCCGGTGATGCTAGCAAAGGCACTCGTCGCGCATAGCGAAGGCGCACGGCCCGCGATCGTCAACATCGTCGACCAGCGCGTCATCCATCCGGTCCCCGATCAGATCGCCTATAGCCTGTCTAAATCGGCTCTGTGGCAGGCGACCCAAACGCTGGCGGTCGCATTCGGCGACCGCGCGCGCGTTAATGCCGTGGCGCCCGGACTGACGATGGCAACCGACGATTATTCGGCGGCGCAGGTCGAACGGCTCGCGAAACTGATGCCGCTCGGCGCGCTACCGACGCCAGCGCAGGTCGCCGATGCCGTCGCGTGGCTGGCGCGGGCCGAGGCCGTCACCGGCCAGACGATCTTCGTTGATGGCGGCGCGCATCTCGCGCCGATGGATCGCGATTTCGTAGCGCTGGAGCGCGATTAGATCAGTAGATGTGCACCGCCTTGGTGACGAGATAGCCGTCAAGTCCCTCAGGCCCGCTTTCGCTGCCGAATCCCGATTCCTTGATCCCGCCGAACGGCGTGTCGAGCGCCGAGATGACGAAGCTGTTGACGCCGACCATCCCGCTTTCGATTCTGTCCACGATGCGATTGATGCGACGGCCATTCTCGGTAAAGGCGAAGGCCGCCAAACCATAAGGCAGCCGGTTCGCCTGTTCGAGCGCGTCATCCTCGGTGCCGAACGGGCGGATCAGCGCCATCGGGCCGAACGGTTCGTTGTTCATCGCATCGGCCTCGACCGGGACATCGGCAATTGCGGTCGGCTGGAAGAAATAGCCATCACCGGTCGCCTCGCCGCCTGCGATCACGCGCGCGCCCTTTGCCTTCGCATCGGCGACGAGTGCCTCCAGCGCGGGGATCCGGCGCGCGTTGGCGAGCGGGCCCATCTGCGTGTCGGCGTCGAGGCCGCTACCGATCTTCACTTTGGCGGTGCGTTCGGCAAAGCCCTTCACGAACGCATCGTAGATGCCCTGCTGGACATAGAAACGCGTCGGCGAGATGCAGACCTGCCCCGCGTTGCGGAATTTCTGCCACACGACCTTGTCGAGCGTCGCCTCAAGATCGCAATCGTCGAACACCAGCACCGGTGCATGGCCGCCGAGTTCCATCGTGATCCGCTTCACCCCGTCGGCGGCAAGTTTCATCAGATGCTTGCCGACCGCGGTCGAGCCCGTGAAGCTGACCTTGCGGATCACCGGACTCGCGAGCAGGTGGCGGCTGATCTGGTCGGGGTCGCCGTAGACGAGTTGGACGACGTCACCGGGGATACCGGCATCGGCGATGCAGCGCATGATCGCGCTGGTGCAGCCCGGCGTTTCCTCGGGCGCCTTCGCGATGACGACGCAGCCCGCGGCGAGCGCAGGGGCGATCTTCTTGACCATCAGATTGACCGGGAAGTTCCACGGGCTGAAACCCGCAACCGGCCCGACCGGATGCTTGGTGACCATCGCGCGCTGGCCGAGCGGGCGTTGCAGCACGCGGCCCTCGATGCGTTTGCCCTGTTCGGCGAAATAGTCGAACAGCCCCGCGGCTGAAAGCACCTCGCCGCGCGCCTCGCCAATCGGCTTGCCCTGTTCGAGCGTCAGCAGCGTCGCGATATGCTCGACGCGCTCGCGAATGATGCCCGCGGCCTTGTGCATTAGCGCTGCACGTTCATCGGGGGTCTTGGCGCGCCACACCGGCCAGCCGCGTTCGGCAGCCGCCAGCGCTTCGTCGAGGTCGGCGATGGTGGCGACAGGCAGCTCGGCGATGGCGCCCGCTGTCGCGGGATTATAGACCGGGCGCCCCTCCCGCCCCTCGCCGCTCCGCCACGCGCCGTTGATGAAGAGCTGGAGGTCGGCGTCGTAGGTCGCGGTCATGAGAGATAGTCCTTCAAAGCGAAACGGGGGATGGCGGCGATATAGGATCGCTCAGCGATAGTTAAAGCTGATGCTGATCCGCTCGCCCTTGCCCGAATGCGGCATCACTTCGTGGCGCAGCCAGCTCTCCCACAGGAAGACGCGGCCCGCCGCGGGTTCGGCATAGACGAAGGGCAAAAGACGCTCGGGCGCGTCGTCGGTTCGGCCGGGCGCGGCCATCAGCATCGCGAGGCGCGGGTCTTCGAGCTTGAGCGCGCCCGATCCCGGCGGGACGGCGACGTAGAAGGTACCCGACACGATGCTGTGCGGGTGGATATGGCCGCTGTGTGTGCCGCCGGGCTTCAATATATTGACCCACAGGCTGTCGAGCTTGAGCGGCTTGGCGAGGTCGAAGTGGCAGGCCTTGGCGAAGGCTTTGACCTCCTTGTCGAGCAGCTTCTTGAGGTCGTAAAAGGCGGGATCGCGCTCGGGCAGGTCGCCGAGGCTCGCATAGCTCGTATAGCCCTTATAGCCATGCTCGCGGCTCCACGCCTTCCCCGCACCATCCTCTTCGGCGAACAGATGGCAACTCTCCTCCAGCTCTTCGAGCAGGTCGGGCGTGCCGATGTCGGCCTCGTAAAAATTGGTGGCGAAGAGCGTGCGAACGGGCATGATGGCCGCAAAGCACAGCGAATAGCGAAGAGCAAGGGAGACGAGGATGGCCGAGTTTGAACTGATCGCCGACGGATTGCGCTTTCCCGAAGCACCGGTGGTGATGGACGACGGCAGCGTCATCGTCGTCGAGATCGAGGCGAAGCGGATCACGCGTTGCTGGCCCGGCGGCAAGAAGGAGGTCATCGCGACCCCCGGCGGCGGCCCCAACGGCCTTGCGATCGGCCCCGACGGCAAGCTCTATTGCTGCAACAACGGCGGCTTCAACTATGTCGAATCGAACGGCTATCTGGCGCCGCACGGCATCGCCGACGATTATTCGGGCGGGCGGATCGAGCGCATCGATATCGAGACCGGCGCGGTCGAGGTGCTGTACAAGAGCGGCGATCACGGGGTGACGCTGCGCGGCCCCAACGACATCATGTTCGATGCGCACGGCGGCTTCTGGTTCACCGATCACGGCAAGGTGGATTATGCGGCGCGCTGCCATGACATCGTCGGCATCTTTTACGCCAAGGCCGACGGCAGTTTCATCGAGGAAGCCATCTTCCCGAGCTATAACCCGAACGGCATCGGCATCTCGCCCGACGGCACCAAGCTCTACGCCGCCGAAACCTACACCTGCCGCCTGACGCAGTTCAACATCGTCGCCCCGGGCAAGGTCGACGACAGCGCAGGGCCCGGCGGCCCGGGAATCCCGCTCTATCGCCCCGCAGGCTATAAATTCTTCGACAGCCTCGCGATGGAGGCAAATGGCAATATCTGCGTCGCGACGATCGGCGAATGCGGCATTTCGGTCGTCGGCCCCGACGGACAGCTCGTCGAATTTGTCGCGACCGACGATATCTTCACCACCAACATCGCCTTCGGCGGGCCCGACCGGCAGGATGCCTATATCACCCTGTCGGGGACAGGCCGGCTCGTGAAGA
This sequence comes from Sphingopyxis sp., assembly GCF_036402335.1. Taxonomy (GTDB): domain Bacteria; phylum Pseudomonadota; class Alphaproteobacteria; order Sphingomonadales; family Sphingomonadaceae; genus Sphingopyxis. The sequence continues at coordinate 4,491 of NZ_DASWTD010000348.1, forward strand.
CGCGCTGGGCCAGACCGGGGCTGCAACTGCAGTACTGACCCCGCGCCTCTGCAAGGGAGGCGAGGATGAGATTGGTTTTGATGGCGCTGCTTATCGCGGCACCCGCAAACGCGCAGACACTGAACGCCGAACAGGCCGACGCGATCGTCAAGGGCTGCGCCGCACATGCGCGCGCCAAGGGACAGGGTCATGCGATTGCGGTCGTCGACCTTGGCGGGCATCCCGTCGCAATGTGGCGGATGGACGGCAATGCGTTCGGCATGATGGAATTTTCGCTTGAAAAGGCACGCGCGGTCGCCGCGTGGGGATTTCCGACGAGCGGGATGGAGGAAGCCGCCAAGGGCACGCCGGGCTTTGCCAGTGCGCCTCATGTCGTCACCGTGCCGGGCGGTGTGCCCATCTTCAGCGCCGATGGGCGGACGCGGCTTGGCGGGGTCGGCGCATCGGGCGAGGCACCGGCCGACGATGCCGCTTGCGCCGCCGCCGGGATCGCGGCAGCAGGGCTAAAGTCGGAGCGCGCCCGCTGAAGATCAGGGGCGCCTCCCGCAGCAGGGAGCGCCGCACATGCACGAAGAAACCCACGCCGTTACGCGGATCGGCTGGCTGCGCGCCGCGATCCTCGGCGCCAACGACGGGATCGTGTCGACCGCAAGCCTGATCGCGGGCGTTGCGGCGGCGGGCGTGTCGCAATCGTCGATCCTCGTCACCGGCACCGCAGGGCTGGTCGCAGGCGCGATGTCGATGGCGGCGGGCGAATATGTGTCGGTGAGCTCGCAAGGCGACGCCGAAAAGGCCGATGTCGAGCTGGAGAAACGCCATCTTGCCGCCGACCCCGAGTTCGAACTCGAGGAATTGACGCAAATCTACGAGCAGCGCGGGCTGACCCGTGCGCTTGCCGAGCAGGTCGCGGTACAGCTGACCGAACATGATGCGCTCGATACGCATCTGCGCGACGAACTGGGGATGACCGACGCGATGGCGGCGCGGCCGGTGCAGGCGGCGGCGGCTTCGGCGGCGAGTTTCGCCATCGGCGCGGCTCTGCCGCTCGCAACCGTGTTCGTCGATCAGGGCACATCGCTGCCGTGGACGGTGTCCGCAGCGTCGCTCATCTTCCTTGCGATCCTCGGCGGGCTCGGGGCCAAAGCGGGCAATGCCCCGATGCTGCGCCCGATCCTCCGCGTTACTTTCTGGGGCGCGATGGCGATGGCGGCAACGATCGCGATCGGATCGGTGCTGGGGACCACGGTCGGCTAGCGCCGCTCCAGCCATTCGCGGAGCGCGACGGCATTATTCCGTTTCTCGCTTTTCGCGGCATAAAGCAATGTTACCGGCCCTGATTGTGTTGCCGCATCGAGCGTGAACAGCGCCGCTTTGACCTCCTCGCCGCCGGCATCGAGCTCGGCGAAATAGTCGACGCGGAATTCGTCCCACGCCTCGTCCGAAGCGGCAGTCTCGCCGTGAAATCTTTTGCGAAGCCCGTCACTCGGCGACAGCGGCTTGAGCCAGGCGGCGAGCGCCGCCTTCTCCTTCGACACGCCGCGCGGCCACAACCGGTCAACGAGGAAGCGCGTGCCGTCGCCGGGACCGACCGGTTCGTGGATGCGTTTGACCGCGATTGTCAGGGGCGATGCCATCTGTATGACTATCGGTCATCCCGCAGCCGCGGGCAAGCCAATCGGAGGGGTCCGGACATGAGCGCAACGAGCTGGGTGATCGACATCGATCGCGGCGATATCACGCAAGCAGAATTGGTCGCCGACGTCGATACGCCGCTCGCGCCGGGACAGGTACGCGTACACCTCGACAGCTATGCGATGACCGCGAACAACATCACCTATGCGGTGTTCGGCAAGCCCGCCGGGCTGTTCGGCAACGATCAGGGCTATTGGGATTTCTTCGCCGAGCAGGGCGCGCCGGGCCGCCTGCCGGTGTGGGGTTTTGCGACGGTGACCGAAAGCGCCGCCGAGGGCGTCGCGGCGGGAGACCGCTTCTATGGCTATTACCCGATGGCAAGCGATGCCGTGCTGACGGTGGGCAAGGCGGGACCGGGCGGATTTACCGACGTCACGCCGCGCCGCACCACCCTGCCCCCAATCTACAATGCTTATCAGCGGGTTGAGGCGCTGGAGGGTTATCGCGCCGCCGACCATGATTATTGGCCGGTGTTCCGCCCGCTTTTCCTGACCGGCTGGCTGATCGCCGACCAGTTCGCGGATGAGGGCGATTATGGCGCCGACCAGATCCTGATCGCGAGCGCATCGAGCAAGACCGCGATCGGGCTTGGCTTTTCGCTGGCGCAGCACGACGGGCATCGTCCCGAGACGATCGGCCTCACCAGCAAGGCGAATGTCGCCGACCTCGATGCGCAGCGCATCTACGACCGCGTTATCGCTTATGACGATATTCTCACACTCAATCCCGGTGCCGCCTCGGCGCTTGTCGACATGGCGGGCAATGGCGCGGTGACGCGCGCGGTGCACAGCCACTTCGGGGGCAACCTCAAGGCCTCGATCATCGTCGGCAAGTCGCACTGGGACGCGGATGCCGGGCAGGCCGCGCTCCCCGGCCCCGAACGGCAGGGCTTCTTTGCGCCTGGCCGCAGCCAGAAGCGGATCGCCGACTGGGGCGGCGCGGCGTTCGGCCAAAAGATCGCCCAAGCGTGGCTCGCTTTCATGGACGTTGCGCCGCGGCTGACTTCGGTCGATAAACGCAGCGGCGGCGATGCGGCGCTCGCTGCCTATCGGGAGATGCTCTCGGGACAGGCGGACCCCAAGAAGGGGATCGTCGTCGTTCCATGAGGGTCGCATGAGCAGTCCCTTTCCCCGCCGTACGAAAGGATGCACGATGCTTCGTACCCTTGTTCTCGTTGCCGCGCTCACGCTCCTGCCTTCGGCAGGTACGGCGCTAGCCGAAACGCCTGAGGCGGGGCCCGCGCGCAAGGCCGACCTCGCCGACCGCGTCGCGGGCACCTATAAGGGCGATGTCATCTCCGACGCGCGCGGCTCGTCAAAGAACGGCGTGACGGTTACCGTCACGCGCACTGGCCCGAACAAGGTCGAGATCAAATCGAGCTATGCGCGGTTTCCTACGGTGACCATCCCGCTCGAAAAGGCAATGGACGCGATCCTTGCGGCGAGCGGCCCGTCGGTCTTCCTGCTCGACACGGTGCGTTCGCCCGACAAGCTCGACCTGACGATCGACGATGCAAGCTGGTCGGGCCATCGCGTCGCGACTCCCGCAACCGAATAGGATCTTGCTCTCCCATATGACTTACACCACCGTTATTTTCGACTTCGGCGGCGTCATCACGGCGTCGCCGTTCGAAGCCTTCAACCGGCTCGAGGAAGAGCGGGGATTGCCGCGCGATTTCGTCCGTCGCGTCAACGCCACCAACCCCGATGGCAATGCCTGGGCGAAGTTCGAACGCGCCGAGATCGATGCCGCAGCGTTCGACACGCTGTTCGCCGAGGAGGCACGCGCGCTTGGGTATGAGCTGGAAGGCGAAGCCGTGCTCGCCGTCATCGCGGGCGCGGTGCGTCCGGCGATGGTCGCGGCGCTCGACACGCTGAAGGAACGCGGCTTCACCATCGCCTGCATCACGAACAATGTCCCCGGCGGCAAAATGGGTGTTCTCGGCGCAGGGATGACGCGCAGCGAAGAGGCCGCAATCGAGGTCGCGGGCATCATGGCGCGCTTCGCGCATGTGATCGAATCGAGCAAGGCGGGGGTGCGCAAACCCGACCCGCGGATTTACGAGATGATGTGCGAGAAGCTGGGCGTGGAGCCCGGCGAATGCATCTATCTCGACGACCTCGGCATCAACTGCAAACCGGCGAGCCAGCTCGGCATGCACGCGATCAAGGTCACGAGCGGCGAACAGGCGCTTGCCGACCTGTCGGCGGCGCTGAAGCTGACGCTGCCCTGATGACCGGTTTTCAGTTGTCCTGAATGGCGGTTTCGGGGTGGATTTGAGACGTTCGTCATCCCGGGCTTGATCCGTGATCCCGCTTCTTATGACGCGAGAGCAGGTTTCGACTTCAAGCGGGGCCCCGGATCAAGTCCGGGGTGACGATGAGGGTGGAGGTCCGCACCGCCCAAAGCCGCCATCACCGAACATCCAAAACAAAGGGGGCGAAAACGCCCCCTTTGCCTCCCCGGTCTCCAGTATCTATTCGGTCGGAAAGCCGCGCTTCTTGAGCAGTGCCTTCACATCGGGATCGCGGCCGCGGAAGGCGCGATACGCGTCGGCGCGGTCGGTTTCGTTGCCCGTCATGAGCAGGATGGTGCGGAACTTGTCGGCGACAGTCCGGTCCCACGGGCCGCCGGCTTCGGTGAAGGCGGCCCAGGTGTCGGCGTCCATCGTTTCGGACCAGAGATAGCTGTAATAACCCGCCGAATAAGCGTCGCTGCTGAACAGGTGCCCGAATTGCGGCAGGCGGTGACGCATGACGATTTCCTTCGGCATGCCCATTTCGGCGAGCGTTTCGCGCTCGAACTTGTCGACGTCGGTCACCGGCACCTTGCGGTCGTGGATCTTCATGTCGACGATCGCGCTTGATAGATATTCGACCGTTTCGAAGCCCTGGTTGAACTTGTTCGACGCGAGGATCTTGTCGACCAGCGCCTGCGGGATCGGCGCGCCTGTCTTGTAGTGCGTCGCATATTTCGACAGCACCTCGGGCGTCATCAACCAGTTCTCGTTCACCTGGCTCGGGAACTCGACGAAATCGCGCGGCACGCCGCCGAGCGCCGGGTAATAGATATGCTGCAGCAGATAATGGATGCCGTGGCCGAATTCGTGGAACAAGGTCGTGGCATCATCGAGGCTGACGAGCGTCGGTTCACCCTTCGCGCCCTCGGTGAAATTATTGTTGTTCGACGCGAGGACGTTACGCTCGCCGCCGAGCGTCTGCTGGCTCCGATAGGTCGTCATCCACGCGCCCGAGCGTTTGCCGTCGCGCGCGAAATTGTCGAGATAGATCAGCCCGACATTCTCGTTGGTCTTGAGATTATAGACTTCGAAGGTTTTGACCTTGGGATCGAAGACCGGCACGGTGCCGGTGTTTTCACGGAAACCGAGATCGTAGAGCTGACCCGCCGACCAGAACATCGCCTGCGTCAGCTTGTCGAGCTGGAGGTACGGCTTCACTTCGCTTTCATCGAGGTCGTATTTCGCCTTGCGGACCTTTTCCGAATAGAAGCGATAGTCCCACGGCTCGATCGTGATCTTCGGTCCGTTGCCAGCCTTCGCTTCCTGGTCGGCGATCGCCTGCATGTCGGCGACCTCTTCCTTCACGCGCGCGACCGCGGCGGGCCAGACCTTCATCATCAGGCCCATCGCATTTTCGGGCGTCTTCGCCATCGTGTCGGCCATGCGATAGTTCGCATGCGTTGCGAAACCGAGCAGTTCGGCGCGTTGCTGGCGCAGCTTCAAGATTTCGGCGATCGTCGCGTTGGTGTCGTTGGCATTGCCATTGTCGCCGCGGCCGATGAAGGCCCTCCAGACCTTCTCGCGCAGCGCGCGGTTGGTCGCGCCCTGCAGCACCGGCTGCGCCGACGAGCGCGTGTTCTTGATCGCCCACTGGCCGGGCTTGCCATTCGCTTCGGCGGCCGAAGCAAGCGAGGCGACGAAACCGGGTTCGAGCCCGGCGAGTTCGGCCTTGTCGGTGACGAAAGTATAGAGTTTCTCGTCGCCGAGCAGCTTCGACGAGAAGCTGGAGAACAGGCCTTCGAGCTTCGCGTTCATGTCGACGAGTTTCGCCTTGTCGGCGGGCGACAGGTTCGCGCCGTCGCGCACCATCTCGTCATAGCTGCGCTCGACGATACGGATTTGCTGCGCGTTGAGGCCGCTGCTGTTCCGCTTGTCATACACCGCCTTGTAACGGGCAAAGAGCTTCGGTTCGAGGAACAGCTCGGTATAGAAGGTGGAGATTTTGGGGCTCCACTCGGCGTCGATCGCCTCGACGCGGTCGTTCGACTTGTTCGACGACTGGACGCCCCACAGCGCGAACAGCCGGTCGGCGGTGTCGCCCGCGAGCATCATCGGGACATGCGTGTTCTCGAAGGTCGGCGCTTCGGGATTATCGATTACCGCCTGCACCTGCGCCTTGGTCTCCGCCATCGCCTTGGCAAAGGCATCGGGGAACAGCTCGGGGCCCATCTTGTCCCACGGCGGCACCCCTTCGAAAGGTCCGGTCCACGGCGCGAGCATCGGGTTTTCGCCCGCGAGGGCAGTGGAGGACGGCCCGGAGGTGGGGGCGGCGGCGGTCGGTTCGGCGGCGGTTGCGGTCATCTGGCTATAACCCACCATCATCGCGGTGGATGCAAGCAGGATCGACAAATGGCGGGCAAAAGGCTGCGCGGTGCGCGACATCGATAAATCTCCCCGGGGAATGGTTTCGAATGAAATCTTTCCGAGCCTTAAACCGGGATGGCGAACCAGCGCAAGCGACGGTCGCCGCTCGCGTAACTTTATTCCAAAGGTCACGAAGGTCACGCTACGCCCCCCACCTCTTTGAGCCCCCTCCGGCGCCATGCCGGGGACATTTTGACAGGCGGGAACACAGATATGGGTCGCGCATGGCAGGAAGGCTATTCTCGCCCGATAATGTAGGACAGCAGTTTTTTGGGTTGGGCGTCTGTTTCGGGAACAGGAAGCGCATGTTTGAGCGGAGGGCCGACCTTCCTCCTGCAGGCGCGATGCGGGATAGGTCCGTTCAGCCCGCAAACATTGCCTGCGCCAGCCCCGGGACATCGGCGCGGAAGGTGAAGACGCCGCCGGCGTGCGGCTGCGCCTTGCGCTCTTCGTCGGTGAGGTTCTTGCCCGCGCTGGTGACGAAGGCGGTCCGGAGATCGGGCCCGCCGAACGCGATCATCGTCGGTCGCTGCACCGGCAGCTCGACCGTCTGGAGCAGTTCGCCCGCAGGCGAGAAGCGCACGACGCGCCAGCCGTCCCACAGCACCGACCAATAGCATCCGTCGACGTCGACCGCGGCGCCGTCGGGGCGGCCGTTGCCATGATCGAACTGGTGGAAGATGCGCCCGCTGCCCAGCGTGCCGGCGGCTGCGTCGATATCATAGGCGCGGATCGCGTGCGTCGGCGTGTCGGCGTGATAGAAAGTCCGTCCGTCGGGGCTGAACGCCGCGCCGTTGCTGGTGGTGATCCCGCCGAAGATTTCGGTCAGCAACCCGTCGGGGTCGAGCCTGTACAGCGCCGCCGTCGGTTTCGTCTTGTCGCTCGTCAGACTGCCGACCCACAGCCGGCCGGCGGCGTCGACGCGGCCGTCGTTGAAGCGCTGCTCGGGCTTGTCGGCGAGCACCGCGGGGCCGAAGGGGCGAGGCAGAGCGCCCCAGCTGTCGATCAGCGCGCAGCCGTTTTCGAGCGCTGCGACCAGCCCGCCACCCGCGCGCGGCGCGATGCAGCCGACCTGCTCGGCGAGGTCCATCGTCTCGTCAATGCGGCCCACGGGATCGGTGCGATGGATTTTGCGGCCCTCGATATCGACCCAATAGAGGCGGGCTTCGGCAGCATGCCAGAAGGGCGATTCGCCGAGGAGGGCGCCGGCGTCGAGAAGCAGTTGGACCATGGGACGGATCTTAGCGCGCGCCGCCGAAGCTGCCCAGCGGCTGCAAACCTATTCGTTGCACCGTGGCTCTCCGCGCGTTTGACGCATCTTTGCTGCCGTAGCGGCATTTCTAACTTGACGTGCACGTAAACGTAAGGTCAGGTGCGCCGCGAAGCCGACGCGAAAGCGCGCGGCGTTTTGGTGCGGCCGGCTCCCCTTCCGGTTCGGCCGCGCACCGGGAAAAGGAAAGTTCATGTCGCTCGATAACCTGTCGCGCTCCGCCTACTCCGAAGACCATGAGGCGTTCCGCGCTACGGTCCGCCAGTTCCTCGAAAAGGAAATCGCGCCGAACGCCGCGAAATGGGCCGAGGACGGCATCGTGCCCAAGGATATCTGGCCGAAGGCGGGTGAGCTCGGCATGCTGTGTCCGACGGTGCCCGAGGAATATGGCGGGCTCGGCCTCGATTTCGGCTACAACGCGATCGTCGACGAAGAGAGCGCCTATTACGGCCGCGCGACGACAGGCTTCTCGCTCCAGTCGGACATCGTCACCAGCTATATCGTCAAATATGGCAGCGAAGAGCAGAAGAAGCACTGGCTGCCCAAGATGGTCGCGGGCGAGGTGATCACCGCGATCGCGATGACCGAGCCGGGCACCGGCAGCGATCTTCAGGGCATGCGCACGACCGCGAAGAAGGATGGCAATCACTATGTCATCAACGGGTCGAAGACGTACATCACCAATGGCCAGAACGCCGACCTGATCCTCGTCTGTGTCAAGACCGATACCGAGGTGCAGCCGGCGTGGAAGGGTGTGTCGATCGTTCTCGTCGAGGCCGACCGCGAGGGCTATCAGCGCGGCCGCAACCTCGACAAGATCGGGCAGGACGAGGCCGATACGTCGGAAATGTTCTTCAACGACGTCCGCGTGCCGATCACCAACTGCCTTGGCGAAGAGGGACAGGGCTTCATCTATCTGATGAGCGAGTTGCCGCAGGAGCGGCTTTCGATCGCGGTGTCGGCGCAGGCGTCGGCGCAGCGCGCGTTCGACGATACGGTGGAATTCACCCGCGACCGCAAGGCGTTTGGCAAACCGGTTCTCGATTTCCAGAACACGCGCTTCGTGCTCGCCGATCTCAAGACCAAGTTGCAGGTCGGCTGGGCGCATCTCGACTGGGCGCTGTCGCGGCACCTGAAAAAGGAGCTGACCCCCGAGGAGGGCGCCGCGGCGAAGCTGTGGCACACCGAGCTGCAGTGGGAGGTCATGGACAAATGCCTCCAGCTTCACGGCGGCGCGGGCTATATGAACGAATATCCGATCGCCCGCGCCTGGCGCGCTGCGCGCGTGACGCGCATCTTCGGCGGCACGAACGAAATCATGAAGGAACTGATCGGGCGGAAACTTTAATTTCCCCGCCCGCAAGCGGGAGGGGCAGCGAGACTTGGGAGCTTGCTCCCTAGTCGCAGCGGGGTGGGCCACCTCACCCCCGGAAACTCGCTCCGCTCGCGCCCACCCCCAACCCCTCCCGCCTACGGGAGGGGAGTGAAGTGAAAGGAATTCTCGCATGGCTACTGCTTATATCGTCGACGCCGTCCGCACCGCGGGCGGCAAGCGCGGCGGCCGGCTTGCCGGTGTCCACCCCGTCGACCTTGGCGCCGCGGTGTTCGACGCGATCGCCGACCGCAATGATTTCGATACCAAGGCGATCGACGACGTCATCACCGGCTGCGTCAGCCAAGGCGGTCAGCAGACGATGGACGTCGGCCGCAACGCCGTGCTCGCCTCGAAGCTCCCCGACTCGATCCCCGCGGTCACCATCGACCGCCAGTGCGGATCGTCGCAGCAGGCGATTCAGTTCGCCGCGCAGGCGGTGATGTCGGGCACGCAGGACATCGTCCTCGCCAGCGGCATCGAAAGCATGACGCGCGTGCCGATGGGCAGCGTCGCGACCTTGTTCATGAAGGAAGGGCTCGGCCATTACAAATCCGAGCGGCTCGAGGAAAAATATCCCGGCATCATGTTCAGCCAGTTCATGGGCGCCGAGATGATCGTCAAGAAATACGGCCTGACCAAGGACGATCTCGACGCCTATGCGCTCGAAAGCCATCGTCGCGGCAAGGCCGCAACCGAAGCCGGCCATTTCCAGCGCGAGATCGTCGGGGTCGAGATCGACACCCCCGAAGGCCGCCAGACCCACCTCGTCGACGAAGGCATCCGCTTCGATGCGACGCTCGAAGGTATCGCCGGGGTCAAGATCCTGCAGGAAGGCGGCTCGATCACGGCTGCCACCAGCTCGCAAATCTGCGACGGCGCGTCCGCGGCACTTGTTGTCTCGGAACAGGCGCTCAAGGATCACGGCCTGACCCCGCGCGCACGCATCCACCATATCTCGGTGACCGCGGGCGACCCGATCATCATGCTCGAAGAACCGCTGTTCGCGACCGAACGCGCGCTCAAGAAGGCGGGCATGAAGATCGGCGATATCGACGCTTACGAGGTCAACGAGGCGTTCGCCCCCGTGCCGCTCGCGTGGCTGCAATATCTCGGCGGCGACCATGCCCGGCTCAACCAGCATGGCGGCGCGATCGCGCTCGGCCACCCGCTCGGCGCTTCGGGGACCAAGCTCATGGCGACCCTGCTTGGCGTGCTCGACGCGACCGGGGGCAAGTACGGCCTCCAGACGATGTGCGAAGGCGGTGGTCAGGCCAACGTCACGATCATCGAACGGCTTTGATATTCGCGTGCTCCTGCGGAAGCAGGAGCCCAGGGCGGGATCGTGCCAGCGTCGCGAGTTGACGCCCTGGGTTCCGGCTTTCGCCGGAACACATGCTTTTTTCTGAAAGGATCTAATATGAAACTCGATTCCACCGTATCCGCCGTCGTCACCGGCGGTGCCTCGGGCCTCGGCGCCGCCACCGCGCGCGCGCTCGCCGCCAAGGGCGTCAAGGTCGCGATCTTCGACCTGCAGGAAGAAAAGGGCCTCACGATTGCGGCCGAACTCGGCGGCATCTTCTGCGAATGCAATGTGACCGACGACGCCAGCGTCGACGCCGCCTTCGCCAAGGCGCGCGAAGCGCATGGTCAGGAACGCATCCTCGTCAACTGCGCGGGCACCGGTAACGCGATCAAGACCGCGAGCCGCAGCAAGGAAGACGGCAGCATCAAGCATTTCCCGCTCGATGCGTTCAACTGGATCATCCAGATCAACCTCGTCGGGACCTTCCGCTGCATCGCCAAGTCGGCGGCGGGCATGCTGACGCTCGACCCGATGGAAGACGGCGAGCGCGGTGCGATCGTCAACACGGCGTCGGTCGCGGCGGAAGACGGCCAGATCGGTCAGGCGGCCTATTCGGCGTCGAAGGGCGGCGTCGTCGGCATGACGCTCCCCATCGCGCGCGATCTCGGTAACGAGAATATCCGCGTCAACACGATCCTGCCGGGCATTTTCGATACCCCGCTGCTCGCCGGCGCGCCGCAGAATGTCCGCGATGCGCTCGGCGCATCGGTGCTCAACCCGAAGCGCCTCGGCAATCCGGTGGAATATGCCAATCTTGCCATGTGCATGATCGAGAATGGCTATTTCAACGGCGAGGACGTCCGCCTCGACGGCGGCATCCGCATGGCGCCGCGCTGATATGCCGAAACCGGAAAGCTGGCGGCTCGACGCCGCCAGCTACCCCGTCTGCATCGACCTGCAGACGCGGTTCCAGGACATGGATATCAACGGCCACCTCAACAATGTGGCCTTTGCCGCATTGTTCGAGAGCGGCCGCGTGCTGCTCAACCGGCAGGTGCGCCCGCTCGACGAACGCCCGACAAACGAGCGGACAATGGTCGCCGCGGTCGAGATCAATTATCTCGCCGAGGGCAATTTCCCCGATCCGGTGCAGATCGCGACCGGCATCGGCCGGCTCGGCACCTCGAGCTGGACGATCGTGCAGGCGATGTTCCAGAATGGCCGCGCGATTGCGACCTGCGACACCGTCGTCGTGTGCCGCACCGACGGACAGGCGAAACCGCTCCGCGCCGAGATGGTCGCCGAACTCGAAGCGAATCTGGTGACGCCGGTTTAGAGATTCTTGTCTGCGTCGGGGACCGAGCGGATCAGGTCGCGCGCGAAACCGATCAGGCCGATCTGGCGGCGGCGCTTCAGCCGTTCGGCGCGCAGGATCGCGCGAACCTCGTCGAAGCAGCCTTCGACATGGTCGTTGATCAGCACATAATCATAACCGTCCCAGTGGCTGATCTCGTTCGCGGCGCGTTCCATCCGCGCGGCGATCACCTCGTCGCTGTCGGTATTGCGCGAGCGCAGGCGGCGTTCGAGTTCCTCCATCGTCGGCGGCAGGACGAAGACGCGCACCACATCGGGGCCCGCCTCCTGATAGAGTTGCTGCGCCCCCTGCCAGTCGATGTCGAAGAGGACGTCCTTGCCCGCGGCGAGCATCGCCTCGACCGGCGCGCGCGGCGTACCGTAGCGGTGGCCAAAGACATGCGCCCATTCGAGAAACTCGCCGTCGGCAGCCATCTTCTTGAAGGTTTCGGTGTCGACGAAATGATAATGCACGCCGTCGATTTCGCCCGGACGCGGCGGACGCGTCGTCGCGGAGATCGAGAGCGCGATATCCTTGTCGGCCTCGAGCATCATGCGCGAGATGGTGGTCTTGCCGGCGCCCGAAGGCGAGGAGAGGACGAACAACACGCCGCGGCGGTTCAGATGGACGCTTTCAGCCATGGGCGCTATTCGCCTGACGAGGGGCAGCGGTCAAGGGGTGGCGCGGATGGCAGGAATTTCACGAACCGGATGGCTGGTCGCAGCAGGACTGGTCGCGCTGCTCGCCGCGATCCTCATCGGCATGGGCCGCCCGCCGATCTGCCCGTGCGGCACGGTCAGCCTGTGGCACGGCACCGTCCAGTCGAACCAGAACAGCCAGCAGATTTCGGACTGGTACAGCTTCAGCCATGTCATCCACGGCTTCATCTTTTACGGCGTGCTGCGCTGGATCCTGCCGAACCGGCCGCTCTGGGTGCCGCTCGCGATTGCAATCGGGGTCGAGGGCGCATGGGAAATCCTCGAAAATTCGCCGATCATCATCGACCGCTATCGCGAGGTGACGATGGCGTTCGGCTATTCGGGCGATTCGGTGATCAATTCGGTGAGCGACACCTTGTTCATGGTGCTGGGCTTTATCGCTGCGAGCAAGCTGCGCTGGTGGGTGACGGTGGCGCTCGCGATCGTCTTCGAACTTTTCACACTCTGGACGATCCGCGACAATCTGACGCTCAACGTCCTCATGCTCGTCTCGCCCGTCGAGGCGATCAGGGAGTGGCAGGCGGGCGCTTAGTGGATCGCGGCGCTGCGCCCGTTTTCGTCCACCGGAATCGCGGGCGGCAGTGCGTCGCCGATGGTCTGCCCGTCGGTCGGCACTTTCGCGGTTCCGGCATAAGGGTCGACCACGCCCGCATTCGCCAGTTCGGGGTCCAGCGCGTGCGCCTCTTCGGCTGCCTTGCGCGCTTCGGACCGTTCGGCCCATTTCTTGGTGAGATAGCCCGCCGCGACGGTGGCCGCGAGAACCGCGTAACGCTGCGGGAAGAGGCGCCTTGCCGCGAACAGCGTGCCCGCGCCGATCACCGCACCGGCGACGGGATGATTACCCTTGGTGCGACCAATGGCGCTCCCGAGAACGCCGCCGACGATACGACCGATCATCTTCATCTCTCCTTCCCCTCATCAATCCCCGGAGACGGCTTAGGGTTCCGGCCCCAGCATCGTGCGCGGATCAACCACCCGGTCGAAGGTCGCGGCATCGACATAGCCAAGATCGAGCGCCGCTTCCTTTAGCGTGGTGCCGGTCTCGTGCGCGTGCTTCGCGATCTTGGCGGCCTTGTCATAGCCGATTTCGGGGGCGAGCGCGGTGACGAGCATCAGCGAGCGGTTCATCAAATCGTCGATGCGCGCGCGGTTGGGCTCGATCCCGACCACGCAATGTTCGGCGAAGCCCGTCATTCCGATGCTGAGCAGTTCGATCGAGCGCAGTACGTTCGACCCGATCAGCGGCTTGAACACATTGAGTTCGAGATGGCCCTGAAGGCCCCCGACGGTCACCGCCTGATGATTGCCGATCACTTGGGCGGCGACCATCGTCAGCATCTCGCACTGGGTCGGGTTGACCTTGCCCGGCATGATCGAGCTGCCGGGCTCGTTCGCGGGCAGGTCGAGTTCGCCGAGCCCCGCGCGCGGGCCCGAGCCGAGCAGGCGGATGTCGTTCGCGATCTTGGTCAGCGCGACGGCGAGCGTGTTCAAGGCGCCCGAGAAGAAGATGAGCCCATCGTTCGACGCGAGCGCCTCGAACTTGTTCGGCGCAGGCTCGAAGACGAGCCCCGTGCTCGTCGAAAGCTCTTTCGCGACCGCAACGTCGAAGCCTGCAGGCGCGTTGAGCCCGGTGCCGACCGCGGTGCCGCCCTGCGCGAGCTTGCAGATATTGTCCGCCAGCGCGCTCTCGATCCGCGCGCGGCAGGCGACAAGCTGCTGGACATAGCCCGAAAATTCCTGCCCGAGCGTCAGCGGGGTTGCGTCCTGCAAGTGGGTGCGGCCGATCTTGACGATATCGCCCCACGCCCGTGCCTTGGCTTCGAGCGCATCCGTGAGAGTGATCAGCGATGGCAACAGCCGCGCGCTCGTCTCGACCGCGACCGCGACATGCAGCGCGGTCGGAAAGCTGTCGTTCGACGACTGGCCCATGTTGACATGGTCGTTCGGGTGGACCGGCGATTTGCCGCCGCGCGTCCCCGCGAGCTTCTCGTTGGCAATTCCTGCAATCACCTCATTGGCGTTCATGTTCGACTGGGTGCCGCTGCCCGTCTGCCAGATTGCGAGCGGGAACTGGTCGTCGTAGCCGCCCGATACGACCGCCTCAGCCGCTTCGGCAATGGCGTCCGCAAGGCCCGCCTCGAGCCCGTGCACGCGATTCACCCGCGCCGCCGCGCCCTTGATCCGCGCGAGCGCGTGGACGATCGGCAACGGCATGCGTTCGTGCGGCGGGAAAGCGAAATTGTGGCGGCTACGTTCGGTCTGCGCGCCCCAATAGGCGTCGGCGGAAACCTCGATATTGCCGATACTGTCGCTCTCGGTCCGCGTCGTGCTCATCCAATCAACATCCTTGTCACCAGAACCGAGCCCGCCCAGATCATCGCGACGAGGCCCAGCATCTGCCAATATCCACCTTCGCCGACCCGGCGGCGCAGCCATGCGGCGAAGAGCCAGGCGAGGACAAGCGCCGGAGTCAGGATCAGGACGCTGAAACGCAACAGTCCATCGGCGATCTGTCCGCGCGGGATATTGCCTTGCGCCAGCGCATAGCCCTCGACCCCCCACCAGAAAGCGGCAGTGAGCACGACCATGCCCGCGAGGGCCCAATATTGCCAAAAACGGCTGGGAGGCCAAGCGGGGCCGCCCATCGCGTCAGCGCTTCTTGCCGAAATCCACCGTCACGACATTCGATCCGTCCTCCGTCGTGACCTCGGGACGATCATTGTCGGCTTCGTCATGCGGTTCAGGCTGGGCTTCTTCATCGTCGCTGACCTGGAACTGGAGGCCGAAATCGACCGACGGATCGACGAAAGCGGTGATCGACGCATAGGGAATCGTCAGGATCGATGGCGTCTGGTTGAACGACAGGCCGACGCTGAAATGATCGTCCTCGACCTTCAGGTCCCAGAAACGGTTCTGCAGCACGATCGTCATTTCGTCGGGGAATTTGGCGATCAGATGCGCCGGAATGTCGACGCCGGGCGCCTGCGTCTTGAACGTGATATAGAAATGATGTTCGCCGGGCAGGCTGTCGTAACCGACGATCTGGCTCAGCACGCGGCCGACCACGGCGCGCAGTGCGTCCTGCACGATTTCGTCATAGGGAATCAGGCTGTCGCGTACATCGTCACTCATGGGGCGACGGGATGAACGGCGCGCGCGCGGGGGTCAAGGGGGGAGAGTCGCCTTGCGCTGTGAAAAGTGGGTGCTATGGGGGCGCCATGCGAACCGCCACTGTCCAGCGCACGACCAAGGAAACGGATATCGCGATCACCGTCAATCTCGACGGAACGGGCGATTATTCGGTGTCCACCGGTATCGGTTTCCTCGACCATATGGTCGAGCAATTGTCGCGCCACTCGCTGATCGACACCGCGATGCAGGTGAAGGGCGACCTTCATATCGACCAGCATCACACGGTCGAGGATTCGGCGCTCGCGCTCGGCGAAGCGGTGGCGAAGGCGCTCGGCGACAAGCGCGGCATCGCGCGCTACGGCGAGGCGCATGCGCCGATGGACGAGACGCTGACGCGCTGCGTGCTCGACATTTCGGGGCGCCCGCACTGCGTCTATAAATCCTCCTTCTCGCAGCCGCGGCTCGGCGAGATGGACACCGAGATGTTCCCGCACTGGTTCCACAGTTTCGCGCAGGCGGCGGGGATCACGCTGCACATCGAAATGCTGTACGGCGAGAATAATCATCACATCGCCGAAAGCATGTACAAGGCGCTCGCGCGCGCGCTGCGCCAGGCGGTCGAGATCGACCCGCGCAAGGGCGACGCGATCCCCAGCACGAAGGGTGTGCTCTAGGAGCCGTCCATGAGCGTCGTTGCCCTGATCGACTATGGCGCGGGCAATCTTCGCTCGGTGCATAATGCGCTCGTCGCGGCGGGCGCGGCCGATGTCGCCGTTACCGCCGATCCCGATGTCGTCGTCAAGGCCGACCGCATTGTGCTGCCCGGTGTCGGGGCCTTTGCCGCCTGCATAAACGGCCTGTCCGCGATCGACGGACTGATCGCAGCGATGGAACAGCGTGTGCGCGGCGAAGGCGCTCCTTTTCTCGGCATTTGCGTCGGCATGCAATTGCTCGCTGACGCGGGCGAGGAACATGGACGCCACGCGGGGCTCGGCTGGATCGGCGGCACCGTGCGCGCGTTCGACCCGCAGCCGGGCCTACGCATCCCCCACATGGGCTGGAACGACGTCGCCCCCGTCTTCGCGCATCCGGTGATCGCCTCCGGCGAAGCCTATTATCTCCACGGCTATCATTTCGCCGACGCCGTCGATGTCGCGGCGACGAGCAGCCACGGCGCGACCTTCACCGCAGCGGTGGCGAAGGACAATATCGTCGGCGTTCAATATCACCCCGAAAAGAGCCAGGCCTATGGTCTCGCGACACTGGAGAGATTCCTCGCATGGCGCCCGTAGTTTCCGGCCTGACCATCTTCCCCGCGATCGACCTCAAGGCTGGTCAGGTGGTGCGGCTCGCCGAGGGCGATATGTCGCGCGCGACCGTCTATGGCGACGATCCGGCGGCGCAGGCGCGGCTGTTCGCCGATGCGGGAGCATCGCACCTGCATGTCGTCGATCTCGACGGCGCCTTCGCAGGCGCGAGCGTCAATGGCATGGCGGTCGAGAGCATCATCGCAGCCTTCCCGGGCAAGGTGCAGGTCGGCGGCGGCATTCGCGATCGCGCCGGGGTCGACCGCTGGCTCGCGCTGGGCGTCAGCCGCGTGATCATCGGCACCGCGGCGCTCAAGGATCCCGAGTTCGTTAGATCGGCTGCGCGCGACCTGCCCGGCCGTATCGTCGTCGGCGTCGATGCACGCGACGGCATGGTCGCGACCGAAGGCTGGGCCGACGTTTCCGACGTCCGCGTCCAGGACCTCGCGCGCCGCTTCGAAGATGCCGGCGTCGCGGCGCTGCTCTTCACCGACGTCGGCCGCGACGGGCTCCTCAAGGGCTGCAATGTCGAGGCGACGGTCGCGCTTGCGCAGGCGGTCGACATCCCGGTGATCGCCAGCGGCGGGGTCGCCGACATCGGCGACATCCACGCGCTCCGCCCGCATGTCGCCGACGGCATCGAGGGCGTGATCACGGGCCGCGCGCTCTACGACGGGCGGCTCGACCTCGCCGAAGCGATCGCGGTGGGACGCGAATGACCGTCCGCGTCCGCGTCATCCCCTGCCTCGACGTCGCCGACGGGCGCGTCGTCAAGGGCGTCAATTTCGTCGACCTGCGCGACGCGGGCGACCCGGTCGAGGCGGCGCGCGCCTATGATGCCGCGGGCGCCGACGAGCTCTGTTTCCTCGATATCAGCGCCAGCCATCAGGGCCGCGGCACCTTGCTCGACATGGTCAGCCGTACCGCCGAAGTCTGCTTCATGCCACTCACCGTCGGCGGCGGGGTGCGCAGCGCCGACGATGCGCGCGCGCTGCTGCTCGCGGGTGCCGACAAGGTCGCGGTGAACAGCGCCGCGGTCGCGCGCGCCGAGTTGGTCGCCGATATCGCCGACCGCTTCGGCAGCCAGTGCGCGGTCGGCAGCATCGACGCGCGCCGCGTTGCGGATGGCCGGTGGGAAATCTTCACCCACGGCGGCCGCAAGCCGACCGGGATAGATGCGATCGAGCACGCAGTGCGCCTCGCCGAACTCGGCGCGGGCGAATTGCTCGTCACCAGCATGGACCGCGATGGCACCAAGGACGGCTATGACCTGGCGCTGACCCGCGCGATCGCCGATGCGGTCAGCGTTCCGGTCATCGCCTCGGGCGGCGTCGGCAACCTCGACCATCTGGTCGCCGGCGTGATCGAGGGCGGTGCAAGCGCGGTGCTCGCAGCCAGTATCTTCCACTTCGGCGAGGCCACCGTCGCCGAGGCGCATGCGCGACTTGCCGAAGCCGGATTGCCCGTCCGCGCGCATTAAATCCGCGTGCGGGGTGGTCATGCGCGGAGGGGGCTGCAATAGAAGCTCCATGACCTCCAAACTCCGCCTCGCCGACCGCACCAACGACATCTTCCCCATTCTGGGTTTCGTCGCGGCGCTCGCCAGCTTCGCCAT
>NZ_DASWTD010000349.1:0-2586 GCF_036402335.1 Sphingopyxis sp.
CAAGGGCGGCCGGCTGCTCCGCGACGTCCACGAGCGCGAGGAAGACCGAAAGAGGGCTGATCGACAGCAGGTTGGCAAGGGCGACCGTCTGCACCAGCAGGACGACCGGAAAGAGCACGAAATATTCGGCCGGATGATAAAGCGTATAAACCGGCTCGGCGAAACTCCTCCACAACAGGTAATAGGAAATCCAGAAAAAGGCCTCCAGCGCCAGAACGGCGGATACGAATATCGACAGCCAACCCGCTGCTTTCACCGCCAGCAACGCCAGATCGTTCGCGGCGCCGTTCAGGGCAGTGCACAAATGGTCGTTCGGGCACAGGAGGCCGGGACCGAAATCGAAACGATATGTTGCTCCGGCCCAGCCTATTGCCGCTAGCAGGCTGACGACTCCGAGCGCGACGAGAAAATAGACCTCGGTGTCGTAGGCTTCGAAATCGAGCCTTCGCTTGTGCCGTTCGGCGTCGCTATATTCCCGACTGCGCCGTTTCCTGATCCGGTGGAGTTGCTTGTAATGTTGCAGCGGACTCAGGCAACGCGCAAAAAAGAACAGATTGGCGACTATTTTTGCGAGGAGCGAGGGCCGCTGGCCCCAAAGCCAGACGGTCGGCGGCGGCTCACCCGCCGTTTCAGAAAAATAGCGCCTGATTCCGGCAATCCGCTTGTTGCTCATTCCGGCCGTCCCCCTCCCGCGGCAGACCTCGATCGCGCGGATGACGACCATTGCTATGGCACCGAACGCGCTGTGAACAGCCCTTGCGATCCTCGGAGTCAATCGCCCGCGAAATCGAACGCCGAAACCCCGCGTTCGCCGTCGCGAAAGCGCAGCGGGCGGCCGAGCGGCGGCATCGATCGCTGGACGCATCCGGTACGTGTACAGCGACGGCATCCAAGACCGATCGGCGTCGCGGGGCTGCGCATCAGGTCGAGCCCGCGCGCAGCAATCAGCGGCGCCGCGACCTTGGCATCGACGCCCACGCCGACCGTAAACCGCGCCGGTGTGCCGCTGCCCGTCGCACCGGGCGCGGCGACCGAGCGCGACTGGGTGAACCAGCGCGACCCGTCCTCCAGTTCGACCAGATCGGCAACGACCTCACCGGGGCGTGCGAAGGCTTCGTGGACGCCCCACAGCGGGCAGCGCGCGTCGCCGTCGACGAGCGGCGACTGGCTCGCGCCGGCATAGCGCTTGCTCCCCTGCCCGGCGCGGTCGATGCGCAACATGAAAAACGGCAGCCCACGCGCGCCAACGCGCTGCAAGGTCGTCAGCCGGTGCGCGACCTGCTCATAGCCGGCACCAAAGCGCCGCTGGAGCAGAAGCAAATCATATCCCGTCGCGTCGCACGCGCGCAGGAACCGGCTGTACGGCATCATCAGCGCGGCGGCGAAATATTGGATCAGATGCCGCTCGAACAGGCGCGCGGCGGCGCTCTCGGCGAATTCGGCGCCCGCGACCAGCGCGTCGATCTCGGCCTTCGCCTCGATCTGCGCGAGCGTCGCCGCGGCCTGGAAGGTGCGCGACGCGGGGCGCAGTAACTCGCTCAGCATAAGTTGCCGCGCGTGCCAGTCGAGCCAGCGCAGCCGGTCGGGCATCACGTCCGACGGCAATATGCGGATGCCGAGCTGGTGCCGCGTGCGCAAACGCTCGGAAATCGTACCGTAAAGGTCGCCGCCCGCAAGCCGCAGTTCGTCGGCCAGTTCCTCCGCGCGCGCATCGAGATCGGGAAAATGGTTGCGCCATTTCTCGATTGCGCGGCGCACTGCGGCAACTTCGGGCGCATCGCCTTCGCCTTCCGCGCGCCCTTCCGGCGCGGCATCGAACAGGCGCGCAAAGGCGGCCGCGGTCGCCGGCGCCGTCTGCAACCACTCCTCAACCTCGTGTGCACCAATCCCCAGATCGGCAAAGCGCGGATCGGCCAGCCGTCGCCGCAGCCCCGCAAGCCCGCCCGGTAGGTCTTCGGCTCCCAGCTTCGCGGCATCGAAACCAAAGCGTTCCGCCAGCTTGACGATCACGGTTGCGGACAAGGGCCGCTGCCCATGTTCGATCAGATTGAGATAGCTTGGCGAAATATGGAGCGCCTCGGCCATCGCCGCCTGCGTCATCCCCGCCTCGCGGCGCACCTTGCGCACCGCCGGCCCCGCAAACACCCGCCGCTCCGCCATTTTTTGTAACTTTCTTTACTGATTTACATATCGATTTACACCTTATCGCCATATTTCACAAATATTATTGACAAAGCTTTTCACTTTGCGGGGCATTTTCGCCACCTTCCATCCATCACCTCCGCACAAGGGACAAGACGATGGGTTATCAGGAAGACATGGCGCAGGCTGGCCGCCTCATCCGCGATTATGACGGC
Source organism: Sphingopyxis sp. (assembly GCF_036402335.1). Lineage (GTDB taxonomy): Bacteria > Pseudomonadota > Alphaproteobacteria > Sphingomonadales > Sphingomonadaceae > Sphingopyxis. The sequence continues at coordinate 2,358 of NZ_DASWTD010000349.1, forward strand.
ACCTGGGACGGCATCAGCGGCGAAAGCATCGCCCGCATGCGCGCGCAGAACAAGTTCCGCACCGGCCTCGACGTTGCCCGCTACACCGCACGCATCATGCGCGCCGACATGGCGGCCTATGACGCCGACCCCGCGAACTACACCCAGTCGCTGGGCTGCTGGCACGGCTTCATCGCGCAGCAGAAGATGATCTCGATCAAGAAGCATTTCGGGACCACCAAGCGCAAAT
>NZ_DASWTD010000350.1:0-2048 GCF_036402335.1 Sphingopyxis sp.
CGAAAACTGGTCGACCGCGATCATTACCACAAGCTTGGGTGCCGGCGTGGCGGCTGTAACCTTTTGTACCGGCGGGGCCGAATTCTGCGCAAGACCGGTTCCGGCAGCGGCAAGGCAAAGCGCGGTAGCAAGGGCAGTGGACAGATATTTCAGCTTCACGGGCGACTTCTCCACAAGATGGCGGGGCCTGACCCCAAAAGCGCGGGCTGTCCTCTCGTCGAAAGCCGCCTATATGGCAAGCCTTCGAACGATGAACGGGCGCGGACAGAGCATGAATTTGACAAGTGAGGCTTTTGTGACACGCGTATGGCGCGCCATGCTGGCATTGCTGGCGTGCGCGCTTGTCGCATCGAGTCCGGCGGCTGCCCGGTCGACGCATATCCAGCCGAAACTGGTCGCCGAGTCGGCCGCACCCGCGCCGGGGAACACGACGACGCTCGCGCTGACGATGGTGCCCGAAAAGACCTGGCACGGCTATTGGGCCAATGGCGGCGACGCGGGCTTCGGCCTCTCGGTCGAATGGAATGCGCCCGAGGGCGTGACGATCGCGCCGTTCCGCTATCCGGTACCCGATGCACTGATCCTCTTCGGCATGATGAACCACGTCTATGAGCATCCCTATGCGCTGCTCGCCGAGGTGCAGGTCGACAAGAGCATTGCCCCGGGCACCGACCTGACACTGTCGGGGGTCGCCAACTGGCTCGCCTGCACCGACAAGGTCTGTGTTCCCGAGAAAGCGGTGATTTCGGTCGCGCTGAAGGCGGGCGACGGCAAGGTCATGCCCGCCGAGCGCGCCCGTTTTGACGGCTGGCGTGCGCTGCTGCCGCAGCCGCTCGATCGCCACGGCATATGGGAACGGCGCGGTGACATGGTGCGCTTTGCCATTCCCCTCCCCGCGAGCACGGCGGTCGACGCGCCGCACCTGTTCGTCGAGACGCAGGACGTCGTCGATTACGCCGCCCCTCAAAGCTTCAGCCGCAACGGCGACCGCATCATCGTCGAAACGCGCGTGAAGGGCGACAGGGCGGGGCCAATTTCGGCGTTGCTGAAGCTTGGCGGCGGGCGCGGGCTGTCGTTGACGCTCGAGCCCGGCGCGGTTCCCGCCGCCGGCGAAGCGATTGCCGGAAAAGCCGCGGGCATCGACATGAGCCTGTTCTGGACCGCGCTCGGCGGCGCGATCCTCGGCGGGCTGATTCTCAACCTGATGCCCTGCGTCTTCCCGATATTGAGCCTCAAGGCACTCAGCCTCGCGCGCTCGGGCGGCGATGTGCGTTCGGCCAAGATCGAGGCGCTTGCCTATAGTGCAGGCGCGGTCGTCACCGCTTTGCTCCTCGGCGGGGCGCTGCTCGCTCTGCGCGCCGTCGGCCAACAGGTTGGGTGGGCGTTCCAGCTCCAGCATCCGGTGAGTGTGTTGGCGCTGCTGATCCTCGCGCTCGCGATCACACTCAACCTGATCGGCGCCTATGAGCTGCCATCGTTCGGCGGCGGGCAGGCGCTTGCCGACAAGGGCGGCGCGGCGGGCGGTTTCTGGACCGGCGCGCTCGCCGCCTTTGTTGCGACGCCGTGCAGCGGCCCGTTGCTCGGCGCGGCGCTTGGCGCAACGCTGGTACTGCCGGCATGGGCGGCGCTGCCGATCTTCGGCGGGCTCGGCCTGGGGCTGGCCCTGCCCTTCCTTGCGATCGGCTTCGTCCCCGCGCTGCGGGGTCGCCTCCCCAAGCCGGGGCCGTGGATGGACCGCTTCCGCAAATGGATGGCGCTGCCGATGGGGCTCACGACGCTGGCGCTCGCATGGCTGTTGTGGCGACAGCTCGGCAGCGGCGAGCAGTTGATATGGCCGATCCTCGCGGTCGCGATGGCGGTTGTCCTGCTCACGCATTACGGATCGATCCAGCGCGGCGACCGGCGGTCGTGGCTGCTGATCGCCTCGGGCCTGCTCTTCCTCGCCAGCCTCGCGGGCACGGTGACCGAAGTCGCGGAGGCGGGACGCACGGCCGACGGCACCGGATCGACCTTCTCCCCCGACGCGCTCGCCAAAGCGCGTGCCACGG
>NZ_DASWTD010000351.1:0-6689 GCF_036402335.1 Sphingopyxis sp.
CGTCGTGGGCGGCTTCGGCCTGTTCGATAAGCTTCTTCTTTCCCGCATTGCCAGCCAGCAATCCGGCCGCCTCGGCGTTTCCGGCCAGCCCCGCCCGCTCCAGAACATCGGGCGCCGAAACGAGGTCGTTGAGCGCACCGAGCCGGTCCTGCAATTCCTCGAGCGCAGCGAGGAAGCGCTTGTATCGCCGCTTTTCCTGTTTGCGTTCGAAGAGCGAGGCGAAGAATTCGGTCGCGTAGCGCAATTTCTTGGCATTCTTGCGGACTTCGTGCCGCGTCTCGTCATCAAGATGCGCGAGATCGCGCCCGAGCCGCCTGACCTTGCGCCGGTACCGGCGAAGCGCGCTCCCGGCAAAGGCGCGGGCCGGCTGGTTGCCATCGGCCTTGCCACCGTTGGTATCGGCCCGCGCGCCGGGCGATATCCATCGGGCGATATCGAACATCAACAGGCGCGCGCGCGGCGATTCCAGCACCTCGCGCACGCGGTCGTACGCGGTTTCCCGCGCGGCGGCGATGCGATCGCGAAGCGCCCCCGCCTGCGCCCGGTCGAACAGGACGTCCAGATCGCGCGCTTCGCCGAGAGTCGACGCAAGCCAGCGCAATTCGTCGCGCAGATGCGCCCCGTCGTCGCCGATGACCGGCCGGAATATCGAAAAGGCGGATCGCATCCGGCGCAGCGCGACGCGCGCCTGATGCAGCGCGTGCGGATCGCCGGCCGTCAGCAGCAGCGCTTCGTTCAGCCGGAAATGGCGGATGCACGACTGGATGATCCGGCCGAACGCCTCCGCAGCGGTCATCGCGGGCTTGAGCGCAACGGGCTCGGCCCTGGCGCTCGGCTGGACCGGCGCCGACAGACGGTAACCGCGCTCGGACTTGGTGAGCACGCCCAGCCGCACCGGGGCAGCGGCATCGATCTTGCGCGCGAGGTCGAACAACGCGCCGCTGTCGCCCGACTTGAGTTCGAGCTCGATCTCGCAGACCGGCGCCGAGCGCTCCCCGGCCACGACCTTGCCGCAATCGAGCACCAGTTCGATCGATGCCCCGCCATCCTCGACAAGCCAGGTCTGGCGGTCGATACGGACCTCGAACACGGGCGCGATGGCATCGGCGGCATCGCCAAGCAGCGTCGGGAGCGGGGTCGAATAATCGAGCACGGGAATATCCTGCCCGACCGCGCATTCCCATTCCGACCGCACGAACAATCCCGCCGCGCTGGCGCCATCCGCCTTGATCGTCTGGATGCGCTTCTTGCCAGTCCGGCGGATGCGAAGCGAAAAGCCTGCCTTTGCCACGTCCTGGTCATCGGTATCGAAATAGGTCGATATCTGACGCGCTTTTCCGGGCGTCCCCGCGAGCAGCCCCGAGGCCGCGACGAGATCGGCCGCCGCGGGTGACAGTTCGAGCTTCAGTTCGACCTCATTCGCCATCGGCACTTTATCCCGGCGTTATGCGACGCCGCGACGACACGCGCCGCGGAAAGGACAATATCGCTCGCCAAACCTTAACATCTGAAACCGGCCTTCGGTACCATATCATCGGTCGGCGAAGTAATACCTCCGAACAGGCTGCACGCGCGCCCGCGATGCGGTAAGGAAAATCATGTTCATTGAACCGACTCGCCGCAGCCTGCTGGGCGCCGCGATAATTGCCGCTACGGCTCCGTGCGTACCGGCCATCGCGAGTACGGCAGCGGCGCCCGCCATCCCGCCGCTCAAGACCGTTCGCACCGACCTGCTCGAAATCGCCTATGCCGAATATGGCCCCGCCGCCGGGCCGGCGATGATCCTGCTGCACGGCTGGCCGTACGACATCCATGCCTTTGAAGCGGTCGCGCCGGCGCTGGCGGCGAAGGGCTATCGCGTCATCGTCCCTCATCTGCGCGGCTATGGCGCGACCCGCTTCCTCGCAGCCGGCACAAGGCGCAATGGCCAGCCCGGCGCGTTGGCGTCCGACACGCTGGCCATGATGGACGCGCTGGGGATCCGCAGTGCAATCCTCGGCGGGTTCGACTGGGGCGCGCGGACCTGCGACATCATCGCGGCACTCTGGCCCGACCGCGTGCGCGGGCTCGTCGCGGTCAGCGGCTATCTGATCGGCAGCCAGGCGGCGGGACAGATGCCGCTGCCTCCCGAGGCCGAGCTGCAATGGTGGTACCAATTCTATTTCGCGACCGAGCGCGGCCGCGCGGGCTATACGAAATATCGCAAGGAATTCTCCAGGCTGATCTGGCGGATCGCATCGCCCAAATGGGCTTTTGACGACGCCACCTTCGACCGGTCGGCGGCGGCATTCGACAACCCCGACCATGTCGATGTCGTGATTCACAACTACCGCTGGCGACTCGGCCTTGCCGAAGGCGAAGCGCGCTACGACGCGATCGAGCAGCAACTGGCCAAGGCGCCCGTCGTCACCGTGCCGACGATCACGATGGAGGGCGATGCCAACGGCGCCCCGCATCCCGATCCCGCCGCCTATGCCGCCAAATTCACCGGCCGCTATCAGCATCGGCTGCTCACCGGCGGCATCGGGCATAATCTGCCTCAGGAAGCACCGGCCGCCTTTGTCGAGGCAATGCTCGACGTGGCGCGCCCGTGACCGCGAAAAGGGCCTAGCCCGCCATGGCGGACTATGTCTTCAAACCGCACGAACGGCCGACGCTTCCCGGGTCGCCGGCCAATCCCGATCATCCGACTTCGCGCATGGTGCGCCATTTCCTGATCGGTTGCCTGATCGGGATCACCGGCGGGCTCGGCAATGCGCTCGTCACCGTCAACCTCAATTTCGCGCAGGGGACGCTCGGGCTCAACAGCGACGAAGCCGCGTGGCTGACCGCCGCCTATTTCATGACGAACGTCACCGCGAACCTGCTGCTCGTCAAATACCGCCAGCAATTCGGGCTTCAGCCGTTCATCCGCTACACGCTCGTCGCCTATGCGGTGACGACGCTCATGCATCTGTTCATCCACGATTTCTGGACCTCGGTTGCGGTCCGGGCGATGAGCGGCATCGCGGCGAGCGGCCTCTCGACGCTGACCATTCTCTATTTCTTTCAGGCGCTTCCGGCTTCGAAGCGGCTCGCCGCGGTGATGATCGGCATCTGTATCCCGCAGATCGCTACCCCGCTCGCGCGCGTCCTGTCGCCGGGGCTGCTCATCTGGGGCGACTGGCACAATCTCTACTGGTTCGAATTCGGCCTCGCGCTCGCGACGCTCGCCGCGGTGTGGGCGCAGCCGCTACCGCCAAGCGAGCGCGAGAAGGTGTTCGAACCGCTCGACTTCCTCACCTTCGGCCTCCTCGCGCCCGGACTGTGGCTGCTGATCGCCGTGCTCTCGCAGGGGCGGATCCAGTGGTGGGCCGAACGGCCGTGGATCGGCTGGTCGCTCGCGGCGAGCGTGGCGCTGATCGCCGCTGCCATATTGGTCGAACATCATCGCAGGAATCCGCTGATCAACACGCGCTGGCTCGGCACGCGCGAGATGCTGCGGCTGATGGCGGTCGCCGCGTCGGTCCGCATCCTGCTTTCCGAACAGGCGTTCGGCTCGGTCGGTTTCCTGAACACGGTGGGCATGATCAACGACCAGATGGTCACGCTGAACCTGATCGTCGTATTCGCGTCGATCGCCGGCCTCGCGACCGCGGTGCTGACTTTCCGCCCCGACAATCTGTCACGGCCGATCATCATCGCGGTCATCCTGATCGTGATCGCATCCTTCATGGACGCGAATACAACGAACCTGACCCGGCCAGGCCATTTCTATCTCAGCCAGGCGCTGATCGGCTTTGCCTCGCTGCTCTTCCTCGCGCAGGCGATGGTGATCGGTATCGCCCGGACCCTGCTCGCGGGCGGAAAGAACTTCATCAGCTTCGTCGTCCTGTTCAGTATGAGCCAGAGCATCGGCGGGCTGGCGGGCGGCACCCTGCTCGGGACCTTCCAGACCGTCCGCGAAAAATATCATTCGCACGAACTGGTCCAGAATATCGTCGCGAGCGACCCGCTGGTCACGGCGCGGCTGGGTGCGGGCAGCCGCGTTGTAGCGGGAACGGTGGGCGACCCCGCGCTACGCAGCGCCGAAGGCGCCGCGCTGCTGAGTCAGCAGGTCACGCGCGAGGCGCATATCCTTGCGTATAATGACGTATTCCTGCTGGTCGGGGTACTTGCAATCTTGACGACGATCTGGGGCTTCGTGATCAGCTGGTCGATCCGGCGACGAAACGAACCGTCACCGGTGATATTATTGGTACAGCGCCTGCAAGCGCAGGCACAGGCGCAGCAGGGGCAATGAGATGAGCGACGAGCCAAAGGCGAACGAGCCCGAACCGGAAACGACAGCTCCGTCCCCCGAGGCTGCGCCGCCGACCGACCCGCAGGTCGACGCGCGGCCGTCGGCATGGCGACCGCCCGACAAGACCCGCACGACCGTCGTCGCCATCGTGCTGGTGGCGTTGGTAGCGATCCTCGCGATCCTCTACTCGTGGCAGCTCCCGCCCTTTTCGGGCGGGTCGGAGCGGACCGACAATGCCTATGTCCGCGGGCGGGTGACGATCATCAGCCCGCAGGTCAGCGGCTATGTCACGCGCGTTGCCGTGCAGGATTTCGCCGAGGTCAAGGCAGGACAGGTCCTCGCGACCATTGACGATCGCATCTACCGCGCGCGCGTCGCGCAGGCCGAAGCCAATGTCGCGGCGCAGGAAGCGTCGCTCGCCAATTCGGCGCAGGCGCAGCGCTCGCGCGAAGTCGCCACCGACAGCCAGAACGCCGGCATCGCCAATGCACAGGCGCAACTGACGCGCGCCGAAGCCGACATGCGCCGCGCGCGCACGCTCGCCGCCGACGGCTCGATCTCGACCCGCGAGCTCGACCAGACGCGCGCCGCGCTGCTCGCGGCGCAGGCGTCGCTGCAGCAGGCGCGCGCTAGCCGCGCGATCGGGACGCAGGACGTCCGCACGGTCGTCGTCGGACGCGCGGGCCTCGAAGCCGCGGTCGCGTCGGCGAAAGCCCAGCTGCGCCTTGCACAGATCGACCTCGACAACACGATCATCCGCGCGCCCGCCGACGGCCAATTGTCCGAGATCGGCGTGCGCCAGGGCGCCTATGTCACCGCGGGCACCCAATTGCTGTCGGTTGTGCCGCACAATGTCTGGGTCATCGCGAATTTCAAGGAAGCGCAGACCGGCGACATGGCGATCGGCCAGCGCGCGCGGTTCAGCGTCGACGCGCTCGGCGGGACCGAACTGACCGGGCGGATCGAGAATCTGTCGCCCGCTGCGGGATCGGAATTCGCGGTCCTGAAGGCCGACAACGCCACCGGCAATTTCGTCAAGGTAGCGCAGCGGATCGCGGTGCGGATCGCGATCGATGGTAACCAGCCGGCGGCGAAAAGGCTGCGCCCCGGCATGTCGGTCGAGGTCCATGTCGACACAAGCAGTGGATCGCCGCGGTGAAGATATCGCACCTCGCGCTGGCGCCGGTCATCGCGGCCGCCCTCGCCGCCTGCGCCGGACCGGACGTCGCAACGACCGCGGTACCGCCCGTTACGCCGCCGGTCGCGTGGCGGACCGATGCCGGTCCCACCGCAGCGCTGCAACGCGACTGGTGGCGCTCCTTCGGCGACCCCGCCCTGACCGCACTTGTCGACAAGGCGCTCGCGAACAACAGCGACATCGGCGTTGCCGCGGCGCGGGTGCGCGAGGCGCGCGCCAATGTCGCGCTTGCGCGCGCGCAAACGCTGCCGACGATCGACGCGACGCTCGGCGGCGGGCGGTCGCGGTCGGTCAATGCCTTCGGCCAGCCGTCCGAGCAGAATTTTGCGCAGCCGCAAATCCAGATCGCCTATGAAGTCGACCTGTTCGGCCGCCTCGCCGACCAGAAATCCGCCGCGCGCGATTCGTGGTTTGCGAGCGAGGCAGCGCATGACTCGGTCCAGCTCTCGGTCGCCGCTGCGGTCGCTGCCAACTATGTCACGCTGCGCAGCCTCGACGCGCGGCTGGAGGTCGCGCGCGAGACGGTGCGCGCCCGTTCGGAATCGCTTCGCATCGCAAAATCGCGTGTCGGATCGGGCTATTCGCCCAAGCTCGAACTCGAACAGGCGCAGGCCGAATATGACGCGACGGCACAGATCGTACCGCAGATCGAACTCGCGATCGCCCGCACCGAAGACGCGCTGAGCCAGCTCGTCGGAGACACGCCGCAGGCCGTCGGCCGCGGCGAGACGCTCGACCGGCTGACGGTACCGCTCGTTCCCGACGGCCTCCCGTCCGACCTGCTGCGCCGCCGGCCCGATGTCGCGCAGGCCGAATATCAGCTGGCGGCGTCGGACAAGAATCTCTCGGCGGCGCGCAAGCGCTTCCTGCCGCAAGTGCGCCTCACCTCTGCCGCGGGCGCTGCCTTTTCCACCCTGCTCGACGATCCGATCTCGATCTGGTCGATCGGCGGCAGCATCCTTGCGCCGATCTTTCAGGGCGGCCGGCTGACGGCGCAGGCCGATGCGGCGGGGGCGCAGCGCGATCAGGCGGCCTTCGCCTACCGCCGCACCGCGCTGACGGCGTTCCGCGAAGTCGAGGATGCGCTCGCCGCGGTCAGGCTGATCGACCGGCAAATCCTGTTCGCGCAGTCGCAGCGCAATGCGCTGGCGGAGGGCTTGCGCCTCGCAACCAATCGCTATCGCGAGGGCTATTCGCCCTATCTCGAGC
>NZ_DASWTD010000352.1:0-6259 GCF_036402335.1 Sphingopyxis sp.
CCGCATCATCCTCCATGACAAGGCGGTATTTGCCCGACTGGTCGGTGCTGACTGCGCGGATGGTGGTTTCGATTTCCTTGATCGCCTCTTCGTCGCCGCCGAAAATCCCGCCCAGCTTGGGGAAGGAAAAGCCGAACAGGCCGCGCCGCGCCTTCTTGGCGGTTTCGCGGTCGGTGAAGGTGATTTCGCGCGCCGTATCGGCGGCGGAAAGCTCGCCAACCTCGCGGTCGAAACAGGCAAGCCGCGCCGCAGAGTCGGCGATATCGCGGCACGCATAGAGCTCGCGGATCTGCGCGGGGGGCACCGGCGGCTCCTTGTCCTTCGCGACCGCCGGCACGGCGACGGCGCAGGCAAGAATGGCGAGCGGCACGGCAAAGCGCGGTGACAGTGGCAACATGGCAAGACCCCTGACGGTAAACATGGCTCTGCCTAGCGAGGGCAACGGCGCGCCGCAAGCAAGCGCGGTTGCAAATCGACGCTTACTGACCCTAGTGTAAGGAACCCTCTCCCGTTCCGAAGGACGCCCGCCCGCAATGGATAGCCGCTTTTCCTGGTCGACCGATTATCGCCACCCCACCGCGTGGGACCAGTCTTTTGCACCGCTGTCGCTTCCCGACATGCTCGCCGCCAGCGTCGAACGGCGCGGCGATGCGCCGATGCTCGATTTTCTGGGCCGCCAGTTCAGCTACGCCGAGGTCGCGCGCAGCGCTGCACGCGTCGCCAGGGGACTTCAGCAGCGCGGCATCGGCAAGGGCAGCCGCGTCGGCCTCTTCCTGCCCAACGTGCCGCATTATGTCGCCGCCTATTATGGCGCACTCGCCGCGGGGGCGACGGTCGTCAATTTCTCGCCGCTCTACACCGTCGCCGAACTCGAGGCGCAGGTCGAGGATTCGGGCACCGACACCCTGTTCACGATCAGCGCCGCGGCGCTGCTGCCCACGGCCTTGAAGGTCCTCGACGGATCGAGCCTCCGCCAGCTCGTCGTCGGTTCGGTCGCCGGCGGGCTGCCGGCCGCAAAATCGGTCCTCTATCGCCTGTTCAAGCGCAGCGAGGTCGCGGCGCTGCCCGAGGATTCGCGCGTCATCCGTTTCTCGGCGCTCACCGACAACGACGGCCGGCCCGAACCCGCCCTGATCGATGCCGAAAAGGATATCGCGCTGATCCAGTACACCGGCGGCACGACGGGAACGCCAAAGGGCGCAAAGCTGACACACCAGAACCTGACCGCCAACGCGCGGCAGGTGAATGCGATCGACCCCGATCATGACGCCGAGGATCGCATCCTTGGCGTCCTCCCCTTCTTCCACGTCTTCGCGAACACCTGCGTCCTCAACCGCACGATCCTCAACGGCGGGACGATCACGATGCTGCCGCGCTTCGATGCCAAGCAGGCGCTCGAGGCGATCACGCGGACGAAGACGACCGCGCTGCCCGGCGTGCCGACGATGTACCAGGCGCTGCTCGACCACCCCCATCTCGCCACGACCGATTTCTCGAGTCTGCGCGTCTGCATCTCGGGCGGCGCCCCAATGTCGGCCGAACTGCGCGAGAAATTCGTCGCGGCGACCGGTGCCTCGCTTGTCGAGGGCTATGGCCTGACCGAAAGCTCGGGCGTCGTTGCGACCAATCCCTATGAGGGTCCGGTCCGGCCGGGCACGATCGGCCAGCCGCTGCCCGCGACGCACATCCGGCTGCTCGACAAGGAAGACCCGTCGAAGGACGCCCCGGACGGCGAACCCGGCGAACTTGCGGTCAAGGGACCGCAGATCATGCAGGGCTACTGGAACCGGCCCGACGCCGACACGGACAGCTTCACCGCCGATGGCTGGCTGCGCACGGGCGACGTCGCGATGGTCGAGGCCGATGGTTATATCCGGATCGTCGACCGGCTGAAGGACATGATCGCGGTCGGGGGCTTCAAGGTCTATCCGAGCGTGATCGAGGCGCATCTCCACGAACATCCCGCGGTCAAGGAAGCAATCGTGCTAGGCGTCCCCGATGCCTATCACGGCGAGACCCCGAAAGCCTTCGTGACGCTCGAAGAAGGTTTCAACGTCTCGGGCGACACGCTCGCCGCCTGGCTCAACCCCCAGCTCGGCAAGCATGAACGCGTCAGCGCGGTCGAGGTGCGGCTGAACCTGCCCAAGACGATGATCGGCAAGCTCGACCGCAAGGCGCTGCGGGCGGAGGAAGCATCCTGAACGGCGCCCTCTTGCGTCACCCCCGCGCACGCTCGTCATAACGCGGTGTCGAAATAGGCGTCGAGCTGGGAAATCGCGGGGTCGCTGAGGTGAATGAAAGCGCGCCGGCCATCCTGGCGATCCTTGATGCGGACAAACCAGCCTTTGTCACTCATCACCCGGACCCAGCGAAGAGCCGTCGTGGCCGGCACCGATGCAGCAATACAAAGGCTGGATATGGTCACGACCTTCCCTTCATAATGGGCGGCATAGAGATCGAGCAGCATGTCCCACGCCGGATCGGCAAAGATTCCTGCCGGAAAAAAATGATCGCGATGGCGGCGCTTCCGAATCCAGTCGCGAGCCAGCAGCGCCCTGGCCTTGGGGTCGAGCTTTCGCCCGGCGGAAGCGACAGCTTGCCGACGATTTGACGGGGGTTCCGCGAACCCGATCCAATCCATCATAAAATTCTTTCTCGCAAATATGGCGAGCTTCACGGTCGTCGTCGCGATACGGGCCATGCGCAGACCAGCGAAAGACGGCAGCGCCTTCTATTCGCCGGAAGCAGATATGCCGCCCTCATGCCCCGGCGAATCCGCTGCCCCGTCCTCTCCTCGCCGTGCGCCGGCATCGGCCCTGACCCACATAGCGGCCAGCAATATGACCAGCATTTGCGGGTAGGCCCAGAAACCCTGCCCCGCCGAATAGAGGCGTGGCCAAAGGTCCGGCAGGACGAATTTCATCACGTGCGTCATGCAGGTGAGAAGTTGAAAGGCGGGCAAGCAAAGCGTCCAGTAACGCCGACTGACCAGCGCATGCCCCAGAAAGACAGCCAGCACCACGAAGTCGAGCGTCGTGACAAGCAGGCTGAAGACATCGAAGCGTGAATTGGCAATGATCAGGCTGACAAACGTCAGGACCGAGCCTGCAACCAGCGTCAAGATTGCGAAACAGGTCTCTCGCTCCCCGATGCGCAGCACCTGGATGAACACAGCGAGGAGCGAGACAAGATAGACGATACCCCAGATCACAAATGCCGGCCCTTCACCCGCTCAGGCCGTACCCGACGAAGCCGTCAAGCCGCTCTGGCTTCTTCGACCGCGGCGATTTCGTCGGCCTCGGCAATCTGTCCGTTGCTCGGCAGCAACTTGCCGAGATCACCGGTGCCGACGACGATATTACGCAGGCCCATCTTGTCCTTGACGCTCGAAAGCTCGTTGTGGAGCGCCACCATATTCGTCCGCCCGTCGAACAGCCCGGCGATAGCCAGCTGAAGATATCCGAACGTCGCGTCGCTTGCGACCGGCGACAATTTTGCCGCTGCCTGCGCCTCGGGGAGCAAGGTCACCAGCCCCCCCAGTTTTACGATCGCCGCGTCAATGGCGGCTTCGGTTTCATGCACTTGGGTCACAACCTTTTTTGCAAGTGCGAGACGTTCCTTGGGCATATTTTCCCTCTCCGGCCGCCCTCAACGGACAAGCCCCATCATGGAGGCGACAAAAGCTTCGACACGCCGGCGAACCCGTTCAGGAGAACGCCGAAGGTAAGCCCCGCACCCATCGCGATCATCACGATGATGGCGACACGCTGCCAGATCGAAAGCCGGTTTTCGCCCCCAAAGAATTTGGCGATCAGATGCGAAGGCTCGGGCCAAGGCTTCCCCATGCCGGAATCGTCTCGCGATTCCGGTTGCCGGGGACTGCTATGTTCGAGATCGCCGAGACTGTCGCCTTCCCTCGCCGATGGCCCCTTGTCGCCATCGTCGGGGCTGCTTGGAAGTTCCAAGATTTCATATACCAAACTGGTATCGACTTGCTCGCCCTCCGGGATCGGTACGGAAACCCCCGCATCCTCGAGGATTTTCGCCGCTACGAAGCGCGACTTGGTACCGAGTTTCTTGCACGCCGACTTCAGCCGCGCGTCTACGGTATGCGGCGATATGTCGAGCTTGCGGGCGATTTCCTTTGAACCGAGGCCGGAGGATACCCATTGCAGACAGGCAATCTCGCCCGCGCTCAATCCCCCGGGCCTGGCCGCGCCCGGATCTGGTGGTGAATTATCCTGGCTCATCCGTTTTCGATTGCTCGCGCCCGCAAGAGCAGCCCATATCACGGCACCTCATCATTACAACGAACCATTCGTTTCCCCGGCAAAACTCCCTTTACACCGTATTGACCACAGCATCGTGCTTTTCCATGGGGCATATCAGGGCCCCCGGGAATCGCGACTTCGCACCATGCCTTCACGGCATCGCTCTCAATATTTGCGGAATTTGGGTGGGTTGTACCGGAAAATGACATGCCGAATCCGCACCGTGCGCGTTTCGGCGGACAACGCGACCCGGCGTGCTGCCCTCAAAAGCCGGGTGAATTGGCGCATCGCAGCCCGGCGATGCCCGCTCGACGATGCTATGGGAGGCGACGCGCCTCGAAATCGATCGCTCTTTCTCCTCGCCAGTTGCACATCATGTCGCGGCAGGCCCGAGAATGACGCTCAACCGGTATCTTGCGGCGTCCCTTCGACCGGCGCCGGAGCCGCGGCGGGCTCGAACACATGCTCCAGCATCGCCAGCATCGCCGAACGTCCGCGGTCCTTCAGCCGCACGATGACGCGCCGGCGATCGAGCGGATCGGGGAATCTTTCCAGGAATCCGGCTTCTTCCAGCCTGTCGATGCGGCGCATCGCAGCCGTCGACGATTCGCCCGATGCAAGCATCAATTGCTTCACATACAGGATCCCGCCTTCCTCCCCGCTGATGAACAGTTCCAGCATCATGTCCCATGCCGAATCGCGCAGCAGCCCCGGGGGCGCGATCCGGGCCATCTTCAGCCGGGCCTGCAGCAACTGCCGCGCACCCTCGACAAGCAGCTTTTCAGCGACGCTGCTGTTCCGCGCCGCGGCGCGCGACAGCGCCTCGACCGCGCGCAAGACGCCGGGGTTGGCGGCCACGCCGACAATCTTCCCGGCATCGTCCGGTCCGTCCCGCATCAATCGGCTCCTTCCCCTGGTTCAGCCAACCTTGTTTGCTATCGTCCGCCGGGGAAAAGCGCCCCGACGCTAAAACGCCTCCTCCGCCTCGCAATGCCCTACCGCCGGATTGGCCATGGACTTCAGCCAGTCGACGAACTCGTGCATCGATGTGCTGTGTGATCCCTTGAGCAAGAGCACGTCGCCGTCCCGCAATTCTGTCAGAAAGCCGGCTTTCAGCTCTTCGACCGAGCTCGCGCGGCGCCCGCGCCGGTCGTCCGGTATCGACCGCCAGAAGTCCCGATACAGGTCCCCGACCGCGTGGACGCAACCGATGCCATGCGCTGCAATCAGCGGCGCCAGCTCTGCGTGATAGGTCGCGGCGTCCGGCCCCAGTTCGCGCATTTCGCCAAGCACCGCGACTTTCCGGCGGTCTCCCCCGACGCTCCCGAGCAGCGACAGGGCGGCGACCATCGAGCCGGGATTGGCATTATAGGCGTCGTCGATCAGCGTTACGTGACGTACCCCGAACGACAGCTCACGCTGCTCGCCGCGACCCGCGACGGGAACAAAGGTGGCGAAGGTCGCGATCGCAGGTTCGATATCGCCGCCGGTCGCCGCCACGGCGGCCAGGACGGCCAGGCTGTTGAGCGCCATATGCTCGCCGGCCGCGCCCAGGAAATAGCGAACCTCGCTACCCCCGATCAGCGCCGAGACCTGATGCCCGGCCGGATCATATTCGAGCAGCCGGAAATCGCAGCTTTCCGATACCCCGTAATGCACGATGCGGAGGCCGCGAATCCGGGCTGCCATGTGCACGCGTTCCCATTCGGCCATGTCGCGATTGAGTATCGCCACGCTGCCGCGTTCCATCCCCTCGAATATCGCGCTCTTGCGCGCCGCGACCGTCGCGAGATCGTGATGATGTTCGAGGTGCGCAGGCAGGATATTGGTGAAGATGGCGATATCGGGCCGCGCCAGCCGCGCGTTGCGCGCCATCCGGCCGATCGCGAGTTCGAGCACGACATGCGGCGTATCCCACGGGATCGAAGCGAGGTTCCATGCGATGCCGTGCGGCAGATTGGCATTGTGGCGCGTCTGGCCGACCGATC
>NZ_DASWTD010000353.1:0-4141 GCF_036402335.1 Sphingopyxis sp.
CCCGCCGGCTGGCCGGCTTGGACTAGGCCCATTCGCATGTTGGCGCGTCCTGAGGCGTTGTCGGGCGTCGTGGCGCTGCTCCCCGATCATCCACCACGTCGCTTCGCGTGGCGGGGGCGCTCCTATCGGGTCGTCGCAGGCGACGGGCCCGAGCGCATTCATGGCGAGTGGTGGCGCACCACACGCGAGATGTGGGCGGTGCGCGACTATTTTCGCGTCGAAGCCGAGAGCGGTGAGCGCTTCTGGTTGTTTCGCCGCGGCGACGCCATCGAGGACCGAACCGGCGACTTGAGTTGGTACATGCACGGCGTGTTCGGATGACGATCTACGTCGAACTCCAGGTAACGAGCCATTTCTCCTTTCTGCGGGGGGCATCCGCGCCCGAGGAACTGTTCGCCTCCGCGGCGTTGCTCGGTCACACCGCGCTCGGGCTTTGCGACCGAGGCAGCGTAGCCGGAATGGTGCGCGGCCTTTCGGGGCAAGAGGCGACCGGCGTGCGGCTCATCCCGGGATCGCGCATCGACCTCCGCGATGGACGTTCGCTCCTCCTCTATCCGAAAGACCGTCCCGCTTGGTCACGGCTCACGCGTCTGCTGACTCTCGGCAAGTCGCGCGGTGGCAAAGGCAATTGCTGGCTCGACTGGCCGGACGTCGCGGCACACGCCGACGGACTGGTCGCGATCCTGCTTCCCGACGCCGCCGACGACCGCACCCGCCTCGATCTTGCGGACCTGCGCGAACGCTTTGGCCCGGACGCCTATCTTGCGCTGTCGCTCCGACGTCGGCCCGGCGACTTTGCGCGGCTGCGCGCGCTCGACGCGCTGGCGCGCGAAGCCGGCGTCCGCTCCGTCGCTTGCGGCGACATCCTCTACCATGCTCCCGAGCGCCGCCCGCTGCAGGACGTCCTGACCGCGATCCGCGAAAAGACGACCGTCGACGCGCTCGGCTTCAAGCGCGAGCGCTTTATGGATCGTGCGATCAAATCGCCGGCCGAGATGGAACGGCGCTTTGTGCTTTTTCCCGACGCGATCGCGGCCACCGCCGACATCGCCGCAGCGTGCCGCTTCGATCTCGGCGAGATACGCTATCAATATCCCTATGAGGAGGTGATGGCGGGTCGCACCGCGCAGGAAGCGCTCGCCGCGTTGACCGAAGAGGGCGCGGCACGCATGTTCCCCGAGGGCGTACCGCCCGCATACCGGCAGCAGATCGACCATGAACTGCGCCTCATCGGCGAGCTTGGCTACGCGCCATATTTCCTGACCGTGAATTCGATCGTCGCCGAGAGCCGGCGGCGTGGAATCCTCTGCCAAGGGCGAGGCAGCGCGGCGAACAGTTGCGTCTGCTATTTGCTCGGCGTCACCTCGATCGATCCGATCCGCCATGAACTGCTTTTCGAACGCTTCGTGTCAGGCGAGCGTAAGGAGCCGCCCGATATCGATGTCGACTTCGAGCATGAGCGGCGCGAAGAAATCATCCAGTGGATTTATGACACCTATGGTCGGCACCGTTCGGCGCTGACCGCGGTCGTCACGCGCTACCGGACGCGTGGCGCCGTCGCCGAAGTCGGCAAGGCTCTCGGCCTTCCGCGCGATCTCACCAAGATGCTCACCGGGCTGGTTTGGGGCTGGTCGCTCGACGGCATCCCCGACGAACAGATCGCGAGCCTCAACCTCAATGCCGATGATCACCGTCTTCGCCTGACGCTCGATCTCGCGCGCGCGTTGATCGGCACGCCGCGCCATCTCTCGCAGCATCCCGGCGGCTTCGTCCTGACGCAGGAACGGCTGGACGATCTCGTGCCGATCGAGCCTGCGCGGATGGAGGACCGGCAGATCATCGAATGGGACAAGGACGATATCGACGTCCTCAAGTTCATGAAGGTCGATGTGCTCGGTCTAGGCATGCTCGGCTGCATGAACCGCGCCTTCAACCTGCTTCGCGACCATAAGGGCATCGATGTCGGAATGGCCGATTTGCAGGACGACGATCCGGCGGTCTTCGCGATGATCCAGAAAGCCGATACGTTGGGCGTGTTCCAGATCGAGAGCCGCGCACAGATGTCGATGCTGCCGCGGATAAAGCCTAAAAGCTTCTATGACTTGGTAATCGAAGTTGCGATCGTGCGCCCGGGGCCGATCCAAGGCGACATGGTCCATCCCTATCTTCGTCGCCGCGAGGGTAAGGAAAAGCCCGAATATCCCAAGCCTGAGCTTCGTGCGGTCCTGGAAAAGACGCTCGGTGTCCCGCTGTTCCAAGAGCAGGCGATGAAGGTCGCTATCGTCGGAGCGGGCTTCACGCCGGTCGAGGCAGACCAGCTCCGGCGCGCGATGGCGACTTTCAAACTGACCGGCGGCGTGTCGCATTTCTACGACAAGCTCGTCGGCGGTATGATCGAGCGCGGGTATCCGAAGGATTTCGCCGAGCGCACCTTCAAACAGATCGAGGGCTTCGGGAGTTACGGCTTTCCGGAAAGCCATGCCGCGAGCTTCGCGAAGATCGCCTATGCCAGTTGCTGGATGAAGCATCATCATCCGGACGTATTCTGCGCCGCCCTGCTGAATGCGCAGCCGATGGGCTTCTATGCCCCCGCTCAGATCGTGCGCGACGCGCGTAACCATGGCGTCGAGGTGCGACCGGTCTCGATCAACGATAGTCATTGGGATTGCACGCTGGAGAAGGCTGCCGGGCGGTATTTCGCGGTCCGGCTCGGGTTTCGGCAGGTGCGCAGCCTTGCCAACCTTCATGGCGCCGCGATCGTCGGTGCGCGTGGCGATATGCCCTATGACTGCGTCGAGGATGTGTGGCGCCGCGCGGGCGTACCCCGCGCCGCGATCGAGCGGATCGCCGAGGCCGATGGCTTCGCGTGCCTCGCGGAGGATCGGCGGCAGGGTCTCTGGAAGGTTCGAGGGCTGGGAGAGGCGCCGTTGCCGCTGTTCGCGGCGGCGGATGCTCGCGAAGAGCGCTTCTCGCCCGAGGGACTGGAACCGCCGACCTCGCTCAGGCCGATGACCGAGGGCCGCGAAGTCGTGGAAGACTATCGCACGTTGCAGCTATCACTGCGGGCGCATCCGTTGAGTTTCTTACGCGCCGAACTCGACGCGATGGGGATTGTCCGCTGCGCCGATCTTTCGCAAATCCGGGACGGCCGCAATATCGAGGTCGCGGGCGTGATCCTCGTCCGCCAGCGTCCGGGCTCTGCCAAGGGCGTCCTTTTCGTAACGATCGAGGATGAAACCGGCATCGCCAACGGTATCCTTTGGCCCGATCGCTTCGACATCTACCGGCGGCCTGTGATGGCGGCTTCCATGATCGCGATGCGAGGGAGGCTGCAAAAGGAAGGAGAGGTCATCCACATCATTTGCGACCGGATCGTCGATCACGATGGGATGCTGCGCTCGATTGCACAGGGCGACGTATCGATCACACCGGGACGCGGCGATGGAGCCCGAAACGGCGGCGGGCCAGATTCGCGCGATGCGCCGCTGCGAATTCGCAGCCACGACTTCCACTGATACCGGTAACTCTTCTTCAGTCGTGCTGGTTTGACTTTCGATCCCTGCAGCATCCATCTATCTCTTAATAACGAGAGTTTGATACGGGGGATCGCATGCCGATCGCAGAGAAGGACGTTAAACTGCTGTGGGGCAACGCGGGCGGGTATTGCAGCAATCCTGATTGCCGGACGAAAGTCTCGGAAGTTGGCGCGAATGGCGAAAGCTACCTAACCGGCGAGCAAGCTCACATTGTCGCGCGGCAGGCAGGTGGCCCCAGAGGGCAGGAGGGAGGTGGCGCGAACACCTACGAAAATCTCGTACTCTTGTGTCCGACTTGTCATACGAAGATCGATAAATCGCCTGATGGCACCTACCCCGTCGAGATGCTGCAAGCATGGAAAAAGCAGCATGAATCGTGGGTGGATAGCTGGTCCGACTGCGGAAAAATGGTGTCTACAGTCGAATTGATGCGCTTCATCGTCGGATTGCTGGACGAGAACAAGCATTACTTCGACGCCTATGGTCCCAAGTCTGAAATCGCAGCGAAAGACCCGGCTTCATCTGCTTACGCGATATGGACCGCTCGCAAACTTGATACCCTTCTGCCGAACAACCGGAAAATTGTTCAAGCGCTTGAGGTGAAT
>NZ_DASWTD010000354.1:0-5688 GCF_036402335.1 Sphingopyxis sp.
ATCACGCCGCACATCTACACCAGCGCGGCCCCGATGCTGGAAGGCGAGTTCCGTGCGCTGACCGATATCGGATCGTTCCGCATCAACGGCTATGCGACCTACGGCTCGCTCGTCCCGCTGACAGGCGACGATCCCGACAGCGAGAAACGGTTCCGCGGCTATCTCGAAAGCGCAGGCAAGTTCCAGTTCGATCCGCGCTGGAGCCTGACCTATTCGGGCCGCATCGCGACCGACCGCACTTTCATGCGCCGCTACGACATCAGCCGCGACGACCGGCTGCGCTCGACCTTCGAACTCGAGCGGATCGGCGGCAATAGCTACCTGTCGATCGCGGGCTGGGCGACGCAGACGCTGCGCCGCAACGACGAACAGGGGCAGCAGCCGATCGCGTTGCCGATCATCGACTATCGCCAGCGGCTCGACGATCCGCTGCTCGGCGGGCAGTTCGAACTGCAGCTCAACACGCTGGCGATCGGGCGTACCGCCGGCCAGGACACGCAGCGTGCCTTTGCCGGCGCGCGCTGGGACCTGCGCGGGCTGACCGGGCTCGGCCAGGAAGTCACCCTGACAGCTCTGGTCCGCGGCGACGTTTATCACAGCGACGAGAACCTGCTGACCGCGATTCCGGGTTATCGCGGCAAATCGGGCTGGCAGGCACGCGGAATTGCGGCCGTCGCCGCCGACATGCGGTGGCCGTTCGTCGGCGAGTTCCTGGGCGGCACGCAAACGCTCACCCCGCGCATCCAGATCGTCGCGACCCCGCCGATCAAGAATCTCGACATTCCGAACGAGGATTCGCGCGCCTTCGACCTCGAAGACGGTAATCTCTTCTCGATCAACCGCTTCAACGGCTACGACCGGTTCGAGGACGGCGCGCGCATCACTTATGGCCTCGAATGGAATTTCAGCCGGCCGGGCTTCAACATCAGCAGCGTCGTCGGACAAAGCTATCGCCTGTCGGACAAGCCGAGCCTGTTCCCCGACGGCACCGGGCTGACCGACCGCACTTCGGACATCGTCGGACGAACGACGATCGCTTACCGTGACTTCCTGCGCCTGACGCATCGCTACCGGCTCGACAAGGACAGCCTGGCGATCCGCCGCAACGAATTCGACGCGACGATCGGGAGCCGCTCGACCTACGCCGTGCTCGGCTATTCGCGGCTCAATCGCGATATCCTGCTGCTCGGAGAGGATTTGCAGGACCGCGAAGAAGTCCGCGCGGGCGGCCGTGTCGCCTTCGCGAAACACTGGTCGATGTTCGGCTCGGCGATCGTCGACCTGACCAAGCGCGCCGACGATCCGCTGAGCAATGCCGACGGGTTCGAACCGATTCGACATCGCCTCGGTGTCGCCTATGACGACGAATGCCTGTCGATCGCGCTGACCTGGCGCCGCGACTACGCCGACACCGGCGACGCGCGGCGCGGCAACAGCTTCTCGTTCCGCATCGCATTCCGGAATCTGGGGTTCTGAAGTCGCCAAGGGGCACCGCCCGCTTCGCTCAGCCTAGGTTCAGCGTTTGCAGCCTAAGCGAGGACATCAAACGGTCCCGAAAGGCGGATTGCGCTGGACCACCGGGCGTATCCGCTGATACGGAGCGTGCCGGTAATTCTCGAATAGGGTAGCAATGACCAGATTTTCGACCATGATCGGCCTGATCGCCGTGGCCGCCGGCATCACGCCGGTGCTCGCCCAGACCGTCGCCGACAGCGACGTTCCGACGACCAGCCTCAATATTCCGGGCAATGTCCAGATCTTCGGCGATGCCAAGAGCAACGTCTATCGCCCGTCCGCCACAGTGAACGGCGAGATCATTACGGCGACCGACATCGAACAGCGCATGGCGCTGATCCGGATCGCGAACAGCGATGCGGCGCTGCCGCCCGAGGAACTCCAGCGGCTGCGCAGCCAGGTGTTCAGCAACCTGATCGACGAAAAGTTGCAGATCCAGGAAGCCAAGGCGGCCGAGATCACGATCGACGAGAATGTCGTCAACGAACAGTTCGCCCGGCTAGCGACGCGCTTTAAGCAGACACCCGATCAGTTTTCGGCCTATCTGGCGTCGAAGGGATCGTCGGCGGCAGCGGTAAAGCAGCAGATTCGCGGCGAATTTGCTTGGGATCGCCTGCTTTCGCGCAACATCCAGTCGACCACCAACGTGTCGACCGACGAGGTTCAGGCGGTCGAGAAGCGGCTGAACGAAGCCAAGGGCCAGGATGAATTCCACCTCGGCGAAATCTATCTGTCGGCAACGCCCGAGAACGCTGCCGCGGTCGGTGAAAATGCCAAGAAGATCATTCAGGCGCTGCAGGCAGGCGGCAGCTTTGCCGCCTATGCGCGCCAGTTTTCGGAAGCAACGACCGCCAGCGTCGGCGGCGATCTTGGCTGGGTACGGCCCGCGCTGCTGCCGCAGTCGATGGCCGATGCCGCGGCGCAGATGCAGCCCGGCCAGCTGGTTGGCCCGGTCGAGGTACCGGGCGGCATTTCGATCATGCTGATGATCGACCGGCGCCAGGTGCTGACCGCCGATCCGCGCGACGCGATTCTCAGCCTGAAGCAGGTTTCGCTCGATTTCCCGGCCGGGACGACGCAGGCGAAAGCATCCGAGCTCGCAGGACAGTTCGCCGAAGCGACACGCAGTATCGCAGGTTGCGGTGCCGCCGACGATGTGGCCAAGAGCCTGGGTGCAACCGTTGTGTCGCGCGACAATATCGAAATGCGCGCCTTGCCCGCTCCGCTGCAGTCGACCCTGATCAACCTGCAGATCGGCCAGACGACGCAGCCGTTTGGCGCCGCGAACGAGGGTGTCAGCGTCCTCGTGCTGTGCGGGCGCGACCTGCCGCAAACCGCGACATCGGCGAATAGCGAACAGATCGAACAGCGGTTGCTGGAAGAAAAGGTCAACAAGCGTGCCCAGCGCTATCTGCGCGACCTGCGCCGGGATGCTGTGATCGAATATAGCTGAGCGTATGTCTGATCCCAGCCATCGACGCCCGATCGCGGTCACCATGGGTGATCCGGCTGGCGTCGGCCCCGAAGTCACGGCACGTGCCTGGGCCGCGCGCCGTGAAAACAACCTGCCACCGTTCGTCGCCATTGGTGATGTCGCCGCGATCGCCGCCGTCTGGGACGGCCCCGTCGCGCGTATCGGTGACATGGACGACGTCATCCGGACATTCGACACTGCCCTGCCCGTCTGGCATCTTGAGGACAGCGGCCCGCTGACGCCCGGCATACCGACGCCTGCCGGCGCGACCTGCGCGCTGCACGCACTCGAAACCGGCATCGGGTTGACCCGCAACCAGGCAAGCTCGGCGCTCGTCACGGGGTCGGTTTCCAAGCATGCGCTGCACGGTATCGGCTATACGCATCCCGGACAGACCGAATTCATCGCCGAACGCTGCGGCGTGACCGCGACGAACGCGGTGATGATGCTCGCGGGGCCGACCTTGCGCGTCGTGCCGCTGACGGTACATATCCCGCTGTCCGAGGTATCCGAACGGCTGACCGTCGAACTGATCGTCGCCAAGGCGCGAATCGTGGCGCGCGGCCTGCGCCGCGATTTCGGGATCGATACCCCGCGCATTGCGCTGGCAGGCCTCAATCCTCACGCCGGTGAAAGCGGCCAGCTCGGCAGCGAAGAAGAGCGGATCATGGCACCCGCAGTCGCGCAGCTGGCGGCCGAGGGGATTGTCGTCGACGGGCCGCTCGCCGCCGACGGCCTTTTCGCGCCCACGGTCCGCGCGGGCTACGACGCACTGCTCTGCGCCTATCACGACCAGGCGCTGACCCCGTTCAAGGCGCTGCACTTCCACGACGGCGTCAATCTGACGCTTGGCCTGCCGATCATCCGCACTTCGCCCGACCATGGCACGGCGTTCAACATTGCCGGCACCGGCCAGGCTGATCCGGGACCGACGATTGCCGCAATCGCGATGGCCTCGAAGCTCGCCGCAGCACGCGAGCGCAGCTACGCTCCGGCGAAGTGACGGCGCCTGTCCTACCGCCGCTGCGCGAGACGGTGCGCGCGCACGGCCTGTCAGCGAGCAAGGCGCTTGGCCAGAATTTCCTGTTCGACGAACAATTGCTCGATCGCATCGCGGCGATCCCTGGTGACCTAGAGGGCGCGACGGTATTCGAGGTCGGGCCGGGCCCGGGCGGGCTGACGCGCGCGTTGCTCCGCGCGGGAGCGAAAGTGATCGCGGTCGAGCGCGATGACCGCTGCCTGCCGCTGCTCGCCGAACTCGGCGAAGCATTTCCCGGGCAGCTGACGGTAATTGCCGACGATGCGATGGCTGTCGATGTCGATGCGCTGACGGGCGGGGCGCCCTACCATATCGTCGCGAACCTGCCCTATAATGTCGGCACGGCGCTGTTCACGCGCTGGCTGGAGCCCGCGGCATGGCCGCCGCGCTGGCTGTCGCTCACGCTGATGTTCCAGCTGGAAGTCGCCGAGCGAATCGTCGCACCAGTCGGAACCGATGCCTATGGGCGGCTTGCTGTGCTGGCGCAGTGGCGCTCGACCGCGAAGATCGCGATGAAGGTCCACCGCTCGGCTTTCACGCCGCCGCCGAAGGTCATGTCGGCGATTGTCCACGTGACGCCCGCCGACCAGCCCGAAGGCGTCGAACCCAAACTGCTGTCGAAGCTTACCGAAAAAGGCTTCGGGCAGCGGCGCAAAATGCTGCGCCAGAGCCTGAAGGGCCTCGAGGGCGCGGTCGCCGCCGCCGGGGCGTTAGGGATCGACCCGACGCGGCGTGCGGAAACGGTCGGCGTTACCGAATGGGTCGAATTGGCGCGGAAGCTGGGCGCCTAAGCGCCGGTATCAGTTCTGGCTGCCCGTCGGGGCCACGGTGGCGACGACGGGCTTCGGCACCAGCACTTCGGCCGCAACGACACGTTTCGATGCGCTCGACGCGATCGTCTTTTCCAATGCCGCGACCTGTGGGCATTTGGCGTCGCAGACACGCTCGGCTTCGGCCAGCTTCTCGCGCGCGAGTTCGAGTGCGCCCTTGTCTGCGAGTGCTTCACCCTGCCCGGTCAGCGCGACCACATCATTGGGCTCGAGGACCAGAGCCTCGCGATACAGGCCGATCGCCTTGCCGGGCAGGCCCTGCGCGCGCGCCACCTGTGCCAGCGCGATAATCGCCGAACGGTTGCGCGGGTCGGCAGCGAGTGCCGATTCATACAGTCCGATCGCGGCATCGAGGTCGCCCGCTTCCTGCGCCTTTTGCCCGTCATGCTGAAGCGCGATCGAGCGCGGGAAGATGTCGTTATCGGCGCGCTGGGCATCGGATGCGGTAGGCAGGCTGGCGAGGATCACACCCGCAGTCAGAGCCAGAAAGCCAACGCGCATCGCATTCTCCCATCGCTTCATTACAGGGGATGCTAACATGGCGCCGTCAGTCGTGCGAGAAAAAATCCGTCGCAGCCATCGCGCGCCGGAGTCAGCAGGAAACCGGCGCCAGCGGCGCGACCGATACCATCCGGAAGGACATCGACATCGGCCACCCAGCCAGGGCGCCGGTTCAGAAAATCATCCACCTGTGCCCGCCCCTCGCGCGTGATGATCGAGCAGACAGCATAGAGGAGTTTGCCGCCCGGCGCCACAAGATCGGCACCGATGTCCATCAGCTTCGCCTGCTCGGCAACATGACGGCCGAGCCGCACGGGGGTCGAGCGCCA
>NZ_DASWTD010000355.1:0-4633 GCF_036402335.1 Sphingopyxis sp.
GACGCTCTCGGTGCTTGTGGCCAGCGACCGGCCACGCACGGTGACGGTTCAGCTTCTTTATCTGGCCGAAGGCTTCGACTGGGCCGCCAATTATATCGCCGAGCCGCGCGCCGACGGGAGAAGCCTCGCGATGACCGGCTGGATCACCATTGCCAATGGTGGGGTCACAAGCTTTCCCAATGCACAGCTGAATGTCATCGCCGGCCGGCCGGCGAAGCAGGCGGGCGCCGGCGCGCCCGTGGCCGATGCCGGACCGCTCCGCCTCGAATGCTGGCCGATGGACATAACCAGCACGCATCCGCTGTGGGCATTGCCCGACCTGATCCCGATTCGCGGATCGCAGAACGGGTACCAGCGCGCTTATGGCGACGAGATTCTCGTCAGGGCGCGGATGCCCGAGGAATTGGTACAGTCTGTGCCGCTGGCGATCTCTGCGGTCGGTTCGGACTTCGCCAGTCAGGAGGATCTTGGCGACCTCAAGCAATATCGGCTGCCGTTTCGGACCGATGTCGCTGCGAAGCAGCAGAAACAGGTCGCGCTGCTTGCGCAGGATCGCGTGGTCTATGAACAGCTTTACTCGGCCTATGTCGGCAATCCGGGCCGGGGGGATTTTCGCCCCGCGGGCATTTTGATGCGGATGTGGAATCGCAAGGCCGACGGGCTGGGGCTCGCGCTGCCAGCGGGCGAAATCGCATTTTTCGAGGAGATCGGCGGCCGGCGGCTGCTCGTCGGCGAATCGCACACGGCCGACAAGGCGGTCGACGAGCGAATCGATTTCGGTCTCGGCGACAGCGGCGGGGTCCGGTATCGCGTCGTCCAGACGACCGACCGCGACGGCAAGCGGCGCGATTGGGAAGTAACGATCACGAACGATCGCCCCGTCGTGGCGCCGGTCGAACTGGTGATACCCTTCGCGCTCGCCCCCGCGCCCGAAGGGGCGGAGCAACGCGGCCGCAACTGGTACTGGCAGGTGCGCGTGCCCGCGACTGACCGCATCGTGCGGACCTTCGTTCAGAACAGGGACGATTGATCCGCCGTCAGGCGGGCGGCAGCGCGCGCGGCCGGTGATTCTCGTCGAGCGCGACGAAGGTGAAAACACCCTCGGTCACGCGTTCTTCGGTGCGGCCGCCGTCGCGCGTAGCGATCACTTCGAGCCGAATCGCGAGTGACGTGCGCCCGCGCCGTGCGATCGTGGCATAGATGGAGATGATATCGCGCAGCAGGATCGGCGCGATAAACTCCATCGTTTCGATCGCAACCGTCGCGACCGCGCCCTGCGCCTCGCGCCCGGCGACGATGCCGCCTGCGATGTCCATCTGGCTGAGTACCCAGCCGCCGAAGATATGGCCGTTGGCATTGATATCGGCGGGGCGGGGGACGACGCGCAGGATCGGGTCGCGCGGGCAGTCGGATTCGGGCTTATCGGTCATGGTTCATATCCGGGTCGTCCTCGAAAGGGTCCTCGATCGCTTCGTCATGGCCGCTGCCGCTCGACAGGAAGACGAGGCCCATCAAGGCCGCGCCGAGCAGGACGGAGAGGCCGACGCCAGCGGCGGTCGCGATCATCATATGGATGGTGAGCTGGTCGCCCATCGTGAAACGCAGCCAGCCGAGCGCCCCGACGACGGCGACCAGCGACACCAGCGCCATGCCCTTCATCAGGCGGCGATAGCGGGCCCAGGCGATTTTCGACGTGTCGCCATCGTCGAGCGGGGAGCGTTTGACCATGGGCGCTTCCATGGACCAGCCGGCAGGCAAGGCCAAGCGCGAATGGACCGCGGCCATCTGTTTCGGCTTTGCCGCGAATCATGATAGGCTTCGCCTTCCAGAGAATCAGCATGGGAGCGGCATGGAATGACGATCGGAGCGATCCTGCACGGGCGCACGGGCCCCATAATTTCGGCGCGCAAGGACGACACGGTTCGCGCGGTGCTCGACTTGCTCGCCCAGCACCGGATCGGCGCGGTGCCGGTGATGGAAGGCGAGGCGATCGTCGGTATCTTTTCCGAGCGCGATCTGGTCCGGCTCATGTCCTCCTACGGGCCCGAGGCGCTCGACCGCCAGCTTGACGAGGTGATGACCAAATCGCCGGTGACCTGCGATTCGAGGACCGCCGTGATCGGTGCGCTGTCGCAGATGACACAGCGCCGTATTCGCCATCTTCCCGTTGTCGACAATGGACGACTCGTCGGATTCGTGTCGATCGGCGACCTCGTCAAATATCGCATCGACCGGATCGAGGCCGAGGCTTCGGCGATGCGCGACTATATCGCGTCCTGAACGGCGGCTTCTGCCGCCGGCGGCTGCCGACGCAGGACCAGTCTGATCACTTCGTTGATCGCCTCGCGCTCGAGCAGCCAGAGCAGCGCGCCATAAAGCGCGACGCCGAGCGCCGTAAGCCCCGCGAGTCGCACGGGCGCGGCAAGGCCAAGCGGGGCGATCAACTCCGCAGCGAAGCCGACCCCGATTGCCATCACGAGCGCGGGCGCGAGTCCGGGGAGCATCGCGCGCGCGATATCCCATAAGGTTACGCCGATCAGTGACGCCGACAGGCGCGCGGTCACCAGCAGCAGCAGCGGGGCCGCGATCAGCCAGGCCCACGCCATGCCGATCAGCCCCCACTCCGCGCCAACGAGGAAGGCGGCGGGAAAGAGGAACGCGCCGCTCATCGCCGTGAACATCGAAATCGACGGTTTGCCCAGCGCGTTGGTGAGCGGGGCAAAGAGAATCTGCACCGTCATCAGGATCAGCGCGAGCGAGATCAGCTGGATATAGGGCACCATGCCGAGCCATTTGACGCCGAACAGCGTCTCGACCATCGGCGCCGCGACGACCGCGAGTCCGCAATAGAAGGGCGCGGCGATCAGCATCAGCACGCGCACCGTCTTCAGGAAGCTCCACCGCACCGCCGCTTTGTCGTTCTTGATTCGCGAATAGGCGGGAAAGGCGACCTCGTTCAGCGGCGGTACGAATTTCGCCATGAAGATCTGCGCAAGGAACAAGGCTTCGGCATAGAGGCCCAAAGCGTGCGGGTCGAATCGGCGGCCGGCGATGAAAATGTCGGCCTGGCTCTGCACGAGCCAGAAGAGCTGGCTGAACAGGACCGCGGATCCGAAGCCGATGATCTGGCCGCAGCCCCTGAAGTTGAAACTCGGCCAGACGAGCAGCCGCGCGACGAGAGTCAGCCCGATCGCGCGCGTCCAGAACATGGCGAGCGGGGCATAGACGAGCGTCCACACCCCATAGTGTGCGAGCGCGCAGGCGAGCGCGGTACCCGCGCCCGCGAGCGCGGCGAGCAGATTGACGATCGCCTGGCGCCGGAAATCGAGCGCGCGGCTCATCATCACTTCAGGAAGTGCGATGAAGGGCGTTGCAAGGAACATCAGCGCCTGCACGCGCAGCAGGTCGGCAACCATCGGCTGGCCATAATAGGCGGCGGCAAAGGGTGCGCCGAAGAACTGGATCGCGGCGAGCAGCCCGTTGAGCAGCAGCAGCAGCCCGAAGGCCTGCCTGATTCGGAACGGATCGACCGAGTCGGATTGCACCAGTGCGCTCGCGAATCCCCAGCCATTGAGGAAGGCGAGGAAGGCGAGCACCACCTGAGTCATCGCGAAAAGACCGTAATCCGACGGATCGAGCAGGCGAATCACGAGCAAAGTCGATGCCCAGGTGATGATTTGCGCGAGGATCTGGCTGCCCGAGCGCCAGATTACCGCGCTTCGCACGCGGCTTCCGAATGCCTCGGCACTTTCCTTATCTGCGCCAATGCCCTTGAATTCCGCGCTTTCGCTCACCATTTCGTCCTTCTGGTCAGGGTCTCTCCCGACGTCTCGAACACCCTTTGAAACAAAATTGCAAAAAGGTTGTTGACGCGAATCGATGAGGGGCCTAGAGGCCTGTTCACCGGACGGGGCGCGGCGCCAGACGCCACGCTCCAGCCGGTCGCCAACAGATACGGACAGATGTCCCCCGATAGCAATAGCGGGGAACGACAACTGTCCGCTGTTTCTTGTCGGTGGCTCTTTGAAATTGTGATTGTCGATGAAGGGACATGTGGGCGGCGGCCCTGGGTCTTGCAGCTTTAAGGTGCAAGGTGCTCAGGATAAAAAGCCAAGCCTGACCTACATGTCTTACACGTTTCCATAACGTGGAAGCAGCCTTTTCGAAGGTTGCTTCTTGTGTAGGCCAGGCTCCTTAAAATGAGCGGGTTTGCGAGGGATATTCCACCTTTGCAGATTCGAACATCAAACTTGAGAGTTTGATCCTGGCTCAGAACGAACGCTGGCGGCATGCCTAACACATGCAAGTCGAACGAAGTCTTCGGACTTAGTGGCGCACGGGTGCGTAACGCGTGGGAATCTGCCCTTGGGTACGGAATAACTCAGAGAAATTTGTGCTAATACCGTATAATGTCTTCGGACCAAAGATTTATCGCCCAAGGATGAGCCCGCGTAAGATTAGCTAGTTGGTGGGGTAAAAGCCTACCAAGGCGACGATCTTTAGCTGGTCTGAGAGGATGATCAGCCACACTGGGACTGAGACACGGCCCAGACTCCTACGGGAGGCAGCAGTGGGGAATATTGGACAATGGGCGAAAGCCTGATCCAGCAATGCCGCGTGAGTGATGAAGGCC
>NZ_DASWTD010000356.1:0-2555 GCF_036402335.1 Sphingopyxis sp.
GCTGGCCCGAAGCGCGGGCCGCATCGGCGATCGCACCCTGCGCCTGGCGCTTGGTGCCGACGAACAGCACCTTGCCGCCGGCAGCCGACGACGAGGCGATGAAATCGAGCGCGCGCGCGAAAAGCGGCACGGTCTGCGACAGGTCGAGGATATGGATGCCGTTGCGCGCACCGAAGATATACGGCTTCATGCGCGGGTTCCAGCGGTGGGTCTGATGGCCGAAGTGGGCGCCAGCCTCGATAAGATTCTGCATCGTGACGACAGGTGCCGCCATAGTCTTTCTCCTTCCGGTTGATCCTCTGGAAAGCAAGAACCGGGTGTCGCAAGCGACGGGTCCCGGCACCGGTTTATGTGCGCCTTCCATGTGGAATGGGCGGCCCGTTAACGGCGCGGGCCGGAAAAAGCAAGGGGTCTCTAACGAATGAGGGGCTGATTCACCGCAACGCATCGCACTCAACTCGGCGACAAAGCGACTCCGTTCGTCGCAAACCGGTTGAGAACAAACAGGGAACATGGAACAAAAAGTCCAGCGGAACCGTCGCTGGTTAACAAAAGGTTTCGCACACGAAAGCCGAAAGGACAAGACATGGTTCAGGTCGCAGCCGCTCTCCTCTTCGCCCTTGCCGCCGGACTCGGCGTCACGGTGATCCTGGCCATGCTCAAGAATAACGAGAATGCGATTCTCTCGGCGCTGCTCGGCGAAGGAGCCTTCCCTGTCGACATCGCGCCGCAGTCGGGCCCCACCCCGCTGAAGGTGACGCTGCGCCGTTCGCCTGCGCGCCGCGACGCGCCGCGCACCGTTCGTGCTGCAGGACGTTTGCAGCCGGCGCTCAGCCGCGCCGCCTGACCTTCGCATAGCTGGCCAGCCCGAAAGGCAATGCCGCCACATATAATATGCACACCGCCAACAGCGTCAGCCAGGGTGCGGTGACGAGGGCTGCACCGAGCAGACCGATCCCCGCCAGGGCAAAGATGCGCCACGAGCGACGCAGACGGATCGACGCCCAGCTGTAAGTCGGGATCGCCGAAATCATCAGCATCGCGATGGCCAGCGCCCACGGCATCACGATATACCATTCGCGAAACAGGTCGTTGTCGGTCGTCAGCCACAGATAGACAGGAACGAACGACAGCCCCGCCCCGGCAGGCGCCGGAATCCCGGTCATGAAGCCTGCCGACTTGTGCGGCTGAAACTCGGCATCGAGGCGCGAATTGAAGCGCGCGAGGCGCAGCGCGCAGCACACGGCGAGCGCGAGCGCTGCGGTCCAGCCGAATTTGGGAGCATCGGCGAGCGACCAGAGGAAGAGGATCATCGCCGGCGCGACGCCGAATGCGATCACGTCGGACAGCGAATCGAGCTCGGCCCCGAATTTGCTCTGCGCACGCAGCAGCCGCGCGATACGCCCGTCCATACCGTCGAGCACGCCGGCGACGATGATCATCGTGACCGCCGCCGCCCATTCGCCGCCGATCGCGAAGCGGACGCCGGTCAGCCCCGAACAGAGCGCGAGGATGGTAATTGCATTGGGTGCAAAGGCGCGCAGGCTGACCCCGGCGATGCGCCGCCCCGCGGCGTCGGGAATGACCTGCTCGTCCTCCGCCACCTTATTGCCCGATGCCGTCGATCGTCTCGGCCTTGCCGATCCGCGCAATGACCGTCTCGCCCGCGAGGGTCCGCTGGCCGAGCAGCACCTGCGGCGTCGTGCCCGCGGGCAGGTAGACATCGACGCGGCTGCCGAAACGGATGAGCCCGACGCGCTGGCCGGTGGCGAGTTCGTTGCCCATGGTGACGAAGGGCATGATGCGCCGCGCGACGAGACCGGCGATCTGGGTGAAACCGATGCGCACCCCGTCGGCGCGCTCGACGACGAAATGCTGCCGCTCATTCTCTTCGCTCGCCTTGTCGAGGTCGGCGTTCAGGAATTTTCCGGGAATATAGACGAGCTTGCGTAGCGTGCCCGCAACGGGCGTGCGGTTGATGTGGACGTCGAAGACGCTCATGAAAATCGATACGCGCAGCATCGGCGCGTCGCCGAGGCCATCGGAGCCGGCGAT
The DNA here is from genome assembly GCF_036402335.1 of Sphingopyxis sp. Classification (GTDB taxonomy): domain Bacteria; phylum Pseudomonadota; class Alphaproteobacteria; order Sphingomonadales; family Sphingomonadaceae; genus Sphingopyxis. The sequence continues at coordinate 2,056 of NZ_DASWTD010000356.1, forward strand.
TTCGGGCGGCGGAAGCACTTCGGCAATCTGCGTCACCAGACCGTCGGCGGGCGCGATGATGACATCGCCGCTCGCCGGGGTCACGCGCTCGGGATCACGGAAGAAGGCACCGACCCAGATCGTTACGCCCAGCATCAGCCAGCCGAGGATTTCCCAGCCGAGCAGCCAGAAGCAGAGCGTGATGATTCCGGCGATCAACAGGAACTTGCGGCCTTCGGGATGAATCGAGGGCCAGTGCCATTTGATACCGCCGCCGGGGCGGTTCGAGGATATGATTGTCGACATGGCCGTTCTTCTAGGGTGCAGCTTCTATACTGACAATGGATAAGGCACCGCGATCGTTGCGCGTCCGGTTGCATCCCGGGGCACGACGGGGCGGTTGATCAATCGCGCGGCTTTGCCTAAGGCCCGCTGCAACTCCGACTCCCCAAGGAAAAAGGCAGCAGCATGGGCAAGATCAAGGTAGCCAACCCGGTCGTCGAACTCGATGGCGACGAAAT
>NZ_DASWTD010000357.1:0-5712 GCF_036402335.1 Sphingopyxis sp.
CGGCGAGCAGTTCGAGGATGCGCCGGCGCACCGGATCGCCGAGGATGTCGAAGGCGTGCATCATTCGGGCGCGGCGGCGCCGGTGTAGAAGGCGGTGGTACTGGCACCCGCGCGGTTCGCAGCCTCTTCCGTGGTGCCGTAGGCGATCGAAGCGGCGGTCCAGGCTTCGCTGCTCGATGTCGCGAAAGCCTTGCCTTCGTCGCTCAGCGACCAGGTCTCCTCGGCGAAGCGCTCGTTGCTCTCACCGGTTTCGATATGCCAGGCGAGCCCCATCAGCGACAGGTCCCAGCCAACCCCGACCGCTCCGGGGCCGAACCGGTCCCAGAATTCCTCGGACTTGTCGTCGAGTGGTGCGATATGGCGGAGCGTGAAGCGCGTGGTGCCGGCGCCGACTTCAGCCAGCTCGACCTCGACCCAGCTCATGCCGCCGCCGAATTCCCATGTCAGCGCGAAGCGGCGCGGCGGTTCGCACGCCGTCACGGTGCCGCCGGCATTGCCCTTGATCTGGTAGCGCCCGCCGAGTTCGAGATCGCCCTCGACCGGCGCGAACCAGCGCGGGATGCGTTCCTTTGCGGTGATCGCGTCCCACAGGTCGTCGATGTCGGTCGGATAGTCGCGTGACGCGACCACAGCACGTGCGGGCTGGCCCGCGTGGTTTACATCCTCTACCTTGCGGACGACCATGGCGACTTGAGCGGCGGGATCGAATGACACGGGCGATTCTCCATTGCTGACGATGGAGCAATCATATCAGTCGATATTTATATAAGTCCAGAATTATATGAATTGTGCGACGAGCGCGCGCCATAATCCCTGGATCAATATGCCGGCGCCGACGAAACCGAGCAGGCAGGCTATCAGGCCGATGGGGATCAGGACGAGCATCGCCCCGCCGCATTCGCCGCCGCTGCACCCGCCTTGGCTGATCGCCCAATAGAGCGCCGCAAACGCCAGCGGCGGTACCAGCGTGACGCCGAGCCCGACAAATATCCCGATGCGCGATGCGCCCAGCGTCCGACCGACGAAGACGCCGACCACGATCAGCGTGAGCGGGAGCCACCAGTAGGAATTGATAAGCGGAACAAAATCCATCGTGGACCGCCCCTTATGCCGCGGTGTCGATCCCGAGGTCGCTCAATTTGCGGTAGAGCGTCGAGCGGCCGATGCCGAGGCGGCGGGCGACTTCGCTCATGCGCCCGCGGTAATGGCCGATCGCGAGGCGGATCACGTCGGCCTCGATTTCTTCGAGCGGGCGCAGATTGCCATCGGGAAGGTAGAGCGTGACGCCGATCGCTTCGCCGTTGATCGCGATTTCGCCTTCGCCGGTCATGCTGCCGCCGCCGAGCGTTGCCTCGATCGCGCGGAAATCGGCGCTGGTGAGCACATCGGTCGTGCTGCCAACCGCGGCGCGGAACAGCACGTCCTGCAACTGGCGGACATTGCCCGGCCAGGCATAGGCGGCGAGCAGGCGCAGCGCGTCGTCGGTGACCCCGATCGGGCCCATGTTTGGCAGGCCGCCGATGCGCGCGAGCAGGTGGCGCGCGAGCGGGCCGACGTCGCCGCGGCGTTCGGACAGCGAGGGCAGGGTGAATTGCGCGCTCGACAATGCGTAGAACAGGTCCTCGCGGAAATGACCCGCCTCGATCAGCTTGTCGAGCGGGCTGGCGCTCGTCGCGATGATGCGCACGTCGACGCTCTGGCGGATCGAGCCGCCGATCATCTGGACCTCGCCCGTGTTCAGGAATTCGACGAGCTTCGCCTGCGTGTCGAGCGGGATGCACTCGACATGATCGATGATGATGCTGCCGCCGTCGGCCTGTACCAGCCGGCCGACCTGGCGGTCAAAGGCGCCGGCGAACGCGCCGCGTTCATGGCCGAACAGGCCCGATCCGATCAGCCCCGGCGACACCGCCGAACAATCGACCATCACCAGCGCGCCGCGCGCGCGCGGGGAAGCGCTGTGGATCGCGCGGGCAAAGACTTCCTTGCCGGTGCCCGGCTTGCCGTTGATCATGACGGGGACGCGCGCGCGCGCCGCCTTCGCCGCGATCGCCAGCGCGCTGCGGAAATTGGGGCTCGACCCGATGATTTCCTCGAACGCGAGCGGGGCACGCAGCTTTTCGGTCAGCGGACGGAGTTCGCCCTGCGGGCCGCCGGTCGACACGACGCGGTCGAGCGCCTCGAGCAGGCGGTCGGGGGCGATGGGTTTCTGGACGAAATCGCTTGCTCCGGCGCGCATCGCACCGACCGCGACCTCGACGCCGTTGCGCATCGTAATGACGACGAGCGGCAGCGCCGGACGCCAGCGGCGCAGTTCGGTGACGAATTCGGGGATCGACATGCCCGGTGCGCCCTGGTCGACAAGCACCGCGTCGAGCGCCATGCCTTCCTGCGTACCCAGCTTCGCGAGCGCGGTGTCGGTGTCGGCGGCGATGACGCTGCGCCAGCCGCCGCGCGACACCAGAGCCGCCAGAAAGCGCTGCTGTGCAGGCTCGCTGTCGACAATCATCACAGTTCGCGTGTCGCGCGTGCTACTCATCGTCCCGAATCTGCCCCCTGAACCGACATATATATGTGTTTGTTCCGCTGCGGTCTTCCGGTCTACCCGATAGGGGTAAAAGGGCGATTAAGGCCATTCGACTTTTGCCGCATGGCGGGGCGTTCCGCACTTGAGCATATGGAAGCGCGTGGCTAAGACCGGCGCGATAACCGATTCTAGGCGCCGCGCCGTGCGTTGGTGCGCAGATGTGGCCGTTCAAGGGGAAAAACGATGGCACAGCAGGAAATGAAGGCAGCCGAAGAAACCTACGCGGGTTTCATCAGCCTGTTCAAGATCGGCTCGATCATCACCGCGGTGGTCGTGATCGGCGTCGTCCTTCTCATCGCCTCCTGACCGGGCCGGCATGCGCATTGCTGTCCTGAAGGAGCTCGCCGACGGCGAGACCCGCGTCGCCGCGACCCCTGAAACCGTGAAGAAATTCATCGGGCTGGGCGCTGAAGTCGCCGTCGAATCGGGGGCAGGCGAGCGGGCCTCGATCGCCGATGCCGACTATGCCGCCGCCGGCGCCAGCGTCGGCAGCCGCGCCGACGCGCTGAAGGGTGCGAACATCATTCTCGCGATTCAGGGTCCCGATCCGAAGGGATTCTCGGGCTTTGCCGATGGCGCCTGGCTCGCCGCGGGGCTCAATCCGTTCGGTGAGCGCGCGCGGGTCGATGCTTATGCGAAGCTCGGGCTCGAGGCGCTGGCGATGGAATTCATGCCGCGCATCACGCGCGCGCAGTCGATGGACATCTTGTCGAGCCAGGCGAACCTTGCGGGCTACAAGGCGGTATTGATCGCGGCGAACGCCTATGGCCGTGCCTTTCCGATGATGATGACCGCCGCGGGCACCGTCAGCGCCGCCAAGGCGTTCGTGATGGGCGTCGGCGTTGCCGGACTTCAGGCGATCGCGACCGCGCGCCGCCTCGGCGCACAGGTCAGCGCGACCGACGTGCGCGCCGCGACCAAGGAACAGATTCTCAGCCTCGGCGCCAAGCCGATCTTCGTCGAGACGGTCGCAGGGATCGAGGGCGAGGGCGCGGGGGGCTATGCCACCGAAATGTCCGACGAGTATAAGGCGGCGCAGGCCGAACTCGTATCGTCGCATATCGCCAAGCAGGATATCGTCATCACCACCGCGCTGATCCCGGGGCGCCCGGCGCCGCGGCTGATTTCGGACGCGCAACTGGCGACGATGCGCAGCGGCAGCGTGATCGTCGACATGGCAGCCGAAAGCGGCGGCAATGTCGAAGGATCGGTCCCGGGCGAAGCGAAGAAGATTCACGGCGTCACCGTGATCGGCGCGAAGAATATCGCCGCGTTGATGCCCGCCGACACCAGCGCGCTGTTCAGCCGCAACCTGTTCAACTTCCTGTCGGCCTTCTGGGACAAGGAAGCTGGCAAGCCGGTGCTCGACGAGGAAATCGGCAGTGCCATACGCCTGACGCAGGGCGGCAAGGTCGTGAACGAGCGGCTGCTGGGCTAATCGGAAAGGGGACGCGGCGATGGGTCTGTTCAGCGCCGGGGATATCGATGTTGCGGGCGCGCAGGCCGAGTTTCAGGCCTGGCTGATCGGCGGCGAACAAGTGCTCGCGGCGTTTCGGACCATCCGCGACACGGTGCTTCTGACCAATTTGCGCTTCATCTTCGTCGACGTGCAGGGCCTGACGGGATCGAAGAAGGATTTCCAGAGCATTCCATGGCGTTCGGTCACGCGTTTCTCGTTCGAAACGGCTGGCACCTTCGACCTCGATGCCGACATGAAAGTGTGGGTGTCGGGCGCCGCGACGCCGCTCGAGGTCAAGATTTCGCGCAAGAGCGATCCGCAGAAAATTCAGCAGTTGATGGCGCAGCTGATCGTCGGGCGCTGAAGCGATCGCAAAAAATGGCCGATTTCGGCCTTTTCATGAAACTTTCTCCGGTTAGTATACGTTCAGGGTTCTCCAAACCCTGACGTTTAACCAACTGGAGAATGATTGATGTTGCGTGCGAAGCTTTTCGCTACTCCCCTGATTGCGCTCACCGCAGTGGCCCTTTCGCCTGCTTTCGCGCAGGAAACGCCGGCACCCGCCGACACCGCGGCCCCCGCCGAAGCCGAAGTCGCCGCTGATGCTGCTGTCGATGTCGCTGCTCCGACGGACGCCGCTGCCGACGCTGCCGCACCCGCCGAGCGGACGGGCATTGCGCTCGAAATCGGCACCAAGCCCGATCACAAGACGCTGGCCAACGCGCTGACCGCCGCGGGCGTGTCGGAGAAGCTGGCGGGCCAGCCCTTCACGATTTTCGCGCCCACTGACCAGGCCTTTGCCGCGGTGCCGCAGTCGATGACCGACTGGCTGATGAACCCGAACAACACCGAAGCGCTGGCAAAGGTTTTGACCTATCATGTCGTCCCGGGCCGCGTGACTGCCGAAGACCTGTTCGCGAAGATCAAGGCCGGCGGCGGCAAGGCGACGCTCGCCACCGTCGAAGGCGAGACGCTGACCTTCACCGAGGTGCAAGGCAATATCAAGGTCGACGGCACGCAGGGCAGCAGCGGGTTCATCACCCAGCCGGACGTCGAGCAGTCGAACGGTAACATTCATGTCATCAACGGCGTGTTGATGCCGACGCTCGGTTGACGATTCGCGCCGCTGCGGTCGTCATTTGAAGGATAGAGAATGAAAACTCCCCTGATTCTGACGGCCGCGGTGGCCGCGCTCGCGCTCGCCGGATGTAACGGCAAAGCGGATGCGCCGGCGGCCGACACGGCGGCGATGCCCGCCGCCGATCCGGCTGCGGCGCTTGGCGCGACGACCACCATTGTCGCCGGGATTGCAGCGGCGCCGACGCTCAAGAGCCTCGCCAGCAGTGTCCAAGCGGCGGGCCTTGCCGAAACCCTGTCCGGCGCGGGCCCGTTCACGGTGTTCGCGCCGACCGATACCGGTTTCGCGCAGGTGCCGCCGGTGACGCGCGACGGCTGGATGCGTCCGGCGCAGAAAGACGTGCTGGCCGGCGTCCTCAAATATCATGTCGTCCCGGGCAAGTTGACCACGGCCGACCTTGCCGCGAAGATCGCCGAGGGCGGCGGAAAGGCCGTGCTCAAGACCGCCGGCGGGCAGGATTTGACTGCAACGAAGAGTGGCGGGACGATCCTGCTGACGAGCAGCAGCGGCAACAAGGCGACCGTGACG
>NZ_DASWTD010000358.1:0-5328 GCF_036402335.1 Sphingopyxis sp.
GCGAGTATAGACGCGCACCGTCCCGGGGGGCGTTTCTGGTATCTCCATTATGTCGGCGTGCGGCCCGGGCACCAAGGCAAAGGCCACGGGGGAAGGATCATCCGCGCGCAGACCGCGATTGCCGATGCCGAAGCTCTGCCCTGCTGGCTGGAGACCGCGACGCCTGAAAATGTGCCGCTTTACGAACGACTGGGCTTTGTTACGCACGTCGAGTGGGACGTGTCCGGAGGCCCGCATTTCTGGGGGATGATACGGCCGGCGCGCTGACGAGGATCAGGACGCCGGGCGCGTCGCGGTGAAGGAGAAGGCGATATCAACCCCGGCAGCGATCGCGTCGGTCGCGGCCCATTCGCCCTGACCGACGCCGAACGCCGTGCGATCGATGCGCGCAGTGCCGGCGACGCGTGCCCGGTCGCCCTCGATGCGAAGCGTGAAGCGCAATATGGCGGGCTTGCTGACGCCGCGCAGATCGAGCGAACCGCGCGCTTCATAATTGTCGCCCCCGAGGTGGCGGACGTCGCGCGCGCTGAAGACCGCATCGGGATGCCCGCTGACGTCAAAGAAATCGCTGCTTTTCAGCGAATCGTCGCGTTGGCCATCGCCGGTGTCGGCCGAGGCGAGATCGACCGTGACGCGAATGGTCGATTTGGCCAGTTCGTCGGGGCTGAAGCGAATGGTGGCCCGCCAGCGACTGAAACGCCCGTCGATCGCTTCGCCGTTCCAGCGCGCCGTGAAGCCCAGCCGCCCTCCCGATGCGACCGTCCAGTCGGCGAGCGGCTGTTTTGCGCCTTCGGCGGCGGCTTTTTCGGCCGCATCGGCTTTGGGCGCATTCGCATTTTCCGTAGCGGGGATGGATGGTGTCGCCTTGGCTTCGGGCGTGGCCGCCGCCGCCGGCAGTTTTTGCAGGGGTGTCTGCTTCTTGTCCGGATAAATCGCATTACCGGCCGCGAAAACGACGAGGAGCAGCGCCAGCGCGCCGATCGCCGCGCCGACGGCCTTGCCGCGCGCGAAAGGGATCATGCGCTGGAGTTCGGGTTTGCCGAGCAACCACTGGTGGCGAAGTGCGCCCGCGATATGGAGCGCGAACAGCCCGATCGCGAGCCACGCCATCGCGCCGTGGATCGATTCCGCCGGCTCGTGCCAGCTCCGGCCTACCGGCAGGTGCGGCCAGGGAATGATGCCGTAGAGGAGGGTAGGGACCTGAACCCGCGCGGTCGAGACGAGCAGCCATCCGGTGACGGGCCCGAGGATCATCACCAGATAGAAAAGTCCGTGGACGATGCTCCCCAATGCACGCGTCCATGCCGGTCCCTCGGACGCGGGCGGACGCGGTGTGACCAGGCGAACCGCGAGCCGCGCGAGGCTGAGCAGCAGGATGGTGATGCCGACCGATTTGTGGAGCTGGTAGCGCGCGAACAGTTCGGGACTATTATTGCCTTCGAGCGCCCAGCCGAGCGCGATCTGGAACGCCAGCAGCAGCGCGACAAGCCAGTGAAGCGTGATGGCGGCGTAGCTATAGCGCTGTGCTGGCATGACAATCTTTCAGGGCCGTGGGGGAGATTCGGACTCGATCCTATCGGGTCATGCCGATCTTGTCGAAGGGCGCTAGTCGTCGAAGCCGACGAACCGTGCTGCCTCGTCGAGGGTCTTGCGGTTCGATACCACTGCATTGGCCGGAAAATCGGCGTCGGGCCAGCCCATTGCGACGCAGATCATGATGACCTGATCGTCGGGGATACGCGCATGTTCGCGCACCACGGGGCTTTGCATGATGCCCTGGCTGTTGATCACGCAGCCAAGCCCGCGCGACCATGCGGCGTTGACCAGCGCGTTGGTGACGGCGCCGCAGTCGAACGGCGCAATGTCGCTGCCGAGCAGCACGCGGTCGTAGGTCACGACGATGCTGACCGGGGCGTCGAACTGGCGAAAGCCACGCAGCACCCAGTCCTGCCGTGCATCCTTGTCATCGCGCGCGATACCCATCGCGCCGAAGAGCTGCTTGGCAATCTCGATCTGGCGTGCGCGATGATCGTCGGCAATGCCGTCGAAGCGGCGGAATTCCCGGCTGTCGGGGTTGCCCGCGAGAATACCGTCGGTGTTGCCCCGCCGGATCGCCGCCAGCGGTTCGCCCGTCACGACCGAGAAATTCCAGCACTGGTTGTTGAACGACGAGGGTGCGCGCATCGCGACCTCGAGAATCTCGGCAATCAGCGCTTTCGGAACGGATTTATCGAGGAAGCCGCGGATCGAGCGGCGTCCGACGACGACATCGTCGTAACCGGATGCGCGCGTCACGCCGCCTTCTGAAGCTGCAGTTCGAGGCGGTCCCAGATCTCGACGAGCGCCTGGGTCAGCTCGCGCATCATCGCCTCGTCGTGCGCCGGGCCCGGCGTGAAGCGCAGGCGTTCGGTGCCGCGCGGCACGGTCGGGAAATTGATCGGCTGCACATAGACGCCATATTCGGCGAGGAGGATATCGCTGATCTTCTTTGCGCGCACCGGGTCGCCGACCATCAGCGGGACGATGTGCGTCGTCGAATCCATCACCGGCAGACCGGCATCGCGGAAGCATTGCTTGAGATAGGCGGCCGCGGCCTGCTGCGCGTCGCGCTCGACGCTCGATGCCTTGAGGTGGCGCACGCTCGCGAGCACGCCGGCGACGAGCACCGGTGACAGGCTGGTCGTGAAGATGAAGCCCGGCGCATAGCTGCGGATCACGTCGATGATATTCTTTTCGGCGGCGATATAGCCGCCCATCACGCCGAACGCCTTGCCGAGCGTGCCTTCGATGAGCGTCACGCGGCTTGCGGCCTCGTCGCGGTCGGTGATGCCGCCGCCGCGCGGGCCGTACATGCCGACGGCATGGACTTCGTCGCAATAGGTGAGCGCGTTATATTTGTCCGCAAGGTCGCAGATCGCGTGGATCGGGGCGACGTCGCCGTCCATCGAATAGACGCTTTCGAACGCGATCAGCTTTGCCGCATCGGGATCGTCGGCGGCGAGCAGTTCCTCGAGATGCGCGAGGTCGTTATGACGCCACACACGCTTTTCGCAGCCCGAGTTGCGGATCCCCGCGATCATCGAGGCATGGTTGAGCTCGTCCGAATAGATGATGCAGTTCGGCAGAAGCTTGCCGAGCGTACCGAGCGTCGCTTCGTTCGAGATATAGCCCGACGTGAAGAGCAGCGCGCCGTCCTTGCCGTGCAGGTCGGCGAGCTCATGTTCGAGGTCGATATGATAATGGGTATTACCGCCAATGTTGCGGGTGCCGCCCGAACCCGCGCCGACGTCGTGCAGCGCTTCTTCCATCGCTTCGATGACCTTGGGGTGCTGGCCCATTGCGAGATAATCGTTCGAGCACCAGACGGTGATCGGCTTCGGCCCGTTGTGGCCGGCAAAGCAGCGCGCGTTGGGAAAGGCGCCGCGGTTGCGCAGGATGTCGATGAAGACGCGGTAGCGCCCTTCTTCATGCAGCCGGTCGATAGCCCGAGCGAAAATATCGTTATAGTTCACGTTGCAGCCCCGCAGTAAGGTGGCAATTCAGGCTCTTGGCCGCTCCCTCCAGCGGCTGTTAACACGCGCGCCAATAGCGTTGAATCTGGCCGAAATCCAGTGCGAACGATTCGCAAGTCACCGGATCGATTTGTGTGATCGAAAACACCGCGGCATTGACGCCGGACGGCTAAACCGTGAAATGCGAACGACAAAATTTGATGGAGTAGCCAGCATGCGCCTTGCCATGATCATGATCCTGCCCGTTGCCGCACTCGGGACGGGGATTTCGGCGGCAAAGGCGCCGCCGCCGCCGTTCGAAGGGACATGGATGAGCTGCGAGAGCTACCAGGGGTCGTCGATCTGCGCCTACACAGCGCTTGCGCAGCGCGGGACGCGGGTATGCGGCGTGCAGAGCGATTTTGCGACCAACAGCTATTATGTTCAGCGTTTCGTCGGGACGGCGCGGGGGAATGTCGTGGAGATCGACAAGATCTGCGGCGATCCCGGGTCGGAAACCGACACCTATTGTGCGGGACAGGCGCCTGCAGGCGCCGAGAAGGTGGGTTGGGGGACCTCGGATAAGCAATTGTCGCTGTGCAACGGGAGCCTGAGCGGAGGAACGAAGGGCGAAGTGTCCGCTTGCACGCGCGCGTCGGCGCGCAATGGCATGCCGAAAGTCGCGCGGCCGGGCGACGAGGGCCCCGAAGCCGAAGATCGCGCCTGGATGGCGTCGTGCGTGCGGGGAGAAGAGGGCTAGATCGTTTCGATCCGGCCGATGCCATAGGGCGTCAGCGCCGCGAGCGGCGGTGGCGGCCGGTCGGGGCTGCGCGTGAATACCGCGATTCCGGGTGTTGTCGCTGGCGGCCAGTCCTGTCCCTCGGTCAGATGCGCGATCCGCCGTGCGATGCCGGCGGCGCCGTCGATCAACTTTACGCCGGGGCCGGCCGCCGCCTGAAGCTCCTCCTCGAGCAGGGGGAAATGGGTGCAGGCGAGCACGATCACGTCGATGGCACCGCCGTCCGGTTGATCGCGCAGGCCAGCGACGGCGCGCGCGACGACGGCGGGATCGACGGGTTCGCCGCGCAGCTTTGCCTCGGCGCCGGTGACGAGACCGGGACTGCCGTGGCGCAGCACGATCTTGTCGCCCGCGAAACGCGCGCTGAGATCATCGACGTAGGGCTGGCGCACCGTTGCCTCGGTGCCGAGCACGCCGATGACGCCGCTTTGCGTGAGTTCGGCGGCAGGCTTGATCGCGGGGACGGTGCCGACGATCGGCAGGTCGAGCGCGGCGCGAACATGCGCGAGCGCGATCGTCGAGGCGGTGTTGCACGCAATGACCGCAAGCCGCGGCTGGTATCGTTCGACGAGCCGCCCGAGCAGCGCGGGGACGCGCGCCGCGAGTTCGGCCTCGCTCTTCTGGCCATAGGGCAAGCCGGCATAGTCGGCGGCGTAGACGATCGGCGCGGTCGGCAGCAGCGCGCGGGTCGGCCCCAGCACCGTGAGCCCGCCAAGGCCGCTGTCGAAGAAGAGGATGGGCGCGTCGGGTGCTGGATGCATGAAGGTCGCCTAGCAGGCAGACGTGATCGCTATCAAATCCATTTTGGCGGCCGGCCTGTCCTAATCGATTGATTGCGTCGGCCAACATCGCCACATTGCTGCAAACGGAGCGGGGATTTTCATGACGATTTTTTTGCTGGTCGCTGTCGGCTATCTTCTCGGCTCGATCCCGTTCGGTGTCATCCTGACACGTCTGTTCGGCGCCGGCGACCTGCGCCAGATCGGATCGGGGAATATTGGCGCGACCAATGTGCTGCGTACCGGGCGCAAGGGCTTG
>NZ_DASWTD010000359.1:0-2879 GCF_036402335.1 Sphingopyxis sp.
ACCTCGGCGTGTCGCCCCGCACCTTGCAGGAATATCGAACCGCGGGGACCGGTCCCCGCTATCGTCGGCACAGTCGCCATGTTCGCTATCACGTCGACGACCTCGACGCCTGGTCCCGGAGCGTCGGCGAGGCAGGTCACGATGCATAAGGCGCCGATACGCATCGTCGGGACGGCGCTTTGCGCGGCTCGCCGCCGGACGCGCACCCGGGCGTGCTGGGTGGGCTTCTGTGCTGTCCTGTCGGTCGCGCTGGCGGCGACGTTGGCCGCGCCGCCGCGTCCGCGCCTGCTTTGGAACGCCAGCGCCAGCGCCCCGGTCGGCCTGTGGAAGGTCGTTCCCACCACGTCCGTTCGCCGGGGCGACATGGTCGTCGCAAGGCTTGGAGAGCCTTGGCGCGCCCTCGCGGCACGGCGTCACTATCTCCCCGCCAACGTCCCGCTCCTAAAGCGCGTGACCGCCCTTCCAGGCGATCGCGTTTGCGCCCTTGGCCCTTGGCTCTTTGTCGATGGAAGGATCGTCGCGGTCCGCCGTCACGCCGACCGCCTGGGGCGGCCGCTGCCATGGTGGCACGGCTGCCGGGTGCTCGGCCGCCACTCGGTGCTGTTGCTGATGGATGACCCCGCTAGCTTCGACGGCCGCTACTTCGGGCCGTTGGAGCAACGGGCGATCGTCGGCAAGGCGGTGCCGCTGTGGCTTCGCTAGCGCGCCCCGCCGCGGGCTTGGCCTTGCTGCTCTTCGCGGCGATGCCGGCCGACGCGCGATCGGTCGAAGACTGGCGAGCGCATATCGAGGAAGCGTCGATGCGTTTCGGGCTGCCTGCCGCGTGGATCGAGCGCGTGATGCAGGCCGAGAGCGGCGGCCGCACGACGCTCGGCGGACAGCCGATCACCAGCCAGGCCGGCGCCATGGGGCTGATGCAACTCATGCCGGGAACTTGGACGGCCATGCGCGCGCGGCTCGGTCTTGGAACCGATCCGCACGCGCCGCGCGACAACATCATGGCGGGCACCCTGTACCTGCGGCTGATGTATGACCGCTTCGGCTATCCGGGCCTATTCGGTGCCTATAATGCCGGCCCGGGCCGCTACGCGGCATACCTGTCCGGTCGGCAAGCCTTACCGGCCGAGACGCGGGCCTACATCGCGAAGATTGCCGACCGAAACACCGCGCCGCCTGGCGGTCTTGGCCCCAGGCGCCACGTCAACGCTGATGGGGGCGACGCCCGCGAACGCGACACGGCTGCGGTGCAACCGCCGATCTTCTTCATCCGGCGATAGCGCCGCGAAAGACATTGTCATCCGGCGCGCGACACGCGAAACCGCGCACGTGCACTTACTGTCCGATCATAACCGAAGCGAGTTCCTGGCCACGCCCCAGCTGGTGCGCCTCGATCACGCGAAGGGTGAGGATGGGCGGTTCGAACCTAGCTTGTTGATCAAGGGCGACGCGCTCGTCTTGAAATACCTCGTCCGGGGCGTGCGGGTCCAGTTCGTTGCCGCGCGCGTGCGCGGCGACCGGCTTCTCTATGGACTCCTCGTTTTCGACGATCCCGCCCACCCGGCGATGCTTTGGTCGGTCATGGAACGCGAACAGGAACAGCTCGCGATGTTCGCCCTGGCCGGGGGCGAGCCATGCCAGCTTTTCCTTTTCAACGAGTTCGCGATCAACGTCGCCTGGAATGACTTGCCGGTGAATTTCTCGTCCAGCCGCCTTGGCTCCCTCGCGGCTTCCGCCGCGCTGGGCCCGGCCGACCACTCGGTCTTACATGCCGCGGTCGACGACGTAATCGGTCGTGCGCTCGGCGCGGATCCCGCCGACCCGGAGTTACTTGTCGTCGACTTGCCGGTCTTGACCGATTGGCGGATGGTCAACAACTCGCTGGTCACGAACAGCGCTGGCATAAGTCATCTCGATGCGTTCGATGCCGACGAGGGCCGGCAACAGGAGCGCGTGATTGCCTGGCTCACGGACAACCTGTTCCCGTTGGTCGCTATTGACCAGCCCCGAGTTCACAAGGGCGGAAAGCTCCGAGAGCTGACCGACGCGCTATTGAGTTACCCGCTTGGCACCTTCCTCTTCGAGTCCAAGGCGCTCTCGCTGCTCGACCGGCCGACGTTGCCGGACCGGTCGACCCTGGCGAAGAACCTGCTCGGACATGTTGCCAAGGCCGCTCGCCAACTCAAGGGAGCCACGCGGCAGGTAAAGGCTGGCACCGACATCCTCGACGAAAAGGGAAACGCCCACGACATCGAGCGCACGCGGCCCATCCACGCCATTATCCTCGTTCCTGACATCAGGCTCCTTCCCGACACGTTCGGCGCGGATCTCATGCACGACTTCATGGCTGCAACCGGTGGCTATCTCCATCTTCTCGATCCGTCGGAGTTGTTGCGTATCGTACAAACGACCGCGGAGTTCGTGCGTCGAAGCGAAAGCCAGCTCGTTACCCCGATGATGGCTTTTGACAGCCGGCTCATCGCGCGTGCCGAGCAGTGCGCCGCGAACGGAAGTCTCGTCGTCGAGATCGTCACCCACTTCGAAGACAGGTGAAACGGAAACTCGCGACCCTTGTATACCGGCCTCGCTGCTTCCCGCCCGCTCCGAGGCGCGATCGGTGACATTTCTCCTACGCGCGCGCCGGTAGGCGTCATGGCCGGGAAACTGGACAACGGAGCGCGGGTAAATTGAGCGCACACCGGCGGCGGGGGCCGCCGCCAGGGGGCGCGCGTTGTCTTGGCCCGCGCATGCGCTCTCGGCTTTGGCCGGGGGCGCGGCGGCGGCGCCCGTGGTCCGGGTGGACAGCGTGGAGCGCTGTCCAGGCCATGGCGGGGCCATGGCCGACCCGGTCACGCCCGCGCGCACGCCGCCACGCCGGCGGC
>NZ_DASWTD010000360.1:0-3428 GCF_036402335.1 Sphingopyxis sp.
GCTGGCGGCGGACCTGATAGCGAAGTTCCTCGGGCGTATCGCCAATCCCCTCTTCCTTGCCGTCCTTCTTTTCGAGGCTGGGTGGCAGGAAGGTGCTGTCACAGTGCCCTCCGGTCGCGCCGAGCGCGTAGCCTGCCGGAACGATGCGCGGCCCCGTTGCATAGCCCGCGTCGATCGCCTGTTTGAGCCCGATATCGTTGCGGTCGCTCGACCCGAGGTTGCGGACCGTGGTGAAGCCCGCGCCGAGCATGTCGTTGGCATTCTTGACCGCGGTCATGCCCCAGAAACTGTCGGTAAACTCGAGGCCGCGATAGCCGCCGATATCGGCGGGGCCGTCGAGATGGACGTGCATGTCGATCAGACCCGGAACCAGCGTCCTGTCGCCAAGGTCGATATGCTTGACATTCGATCCCCAGCGTACCGTGCGCGCGTCGGCGATGTTCGTGATGCGGCCATCGGCGGCAACGAAGATGGCAGGAAAGTCGACCGTCTTGCCGGTCAGCACGTCGATGTAGCGCGCTGCGGTGATCACGGTCTGGCCGGTACCCTCCTGTGCCTGCGCAGGCAGCATGGAGGACGCGAAAAACGCCGCCGAGCCCAAAGCGATTCCCCGCAGAAAACTGCCAAACTTCACTCGCGATTGCATATATGTCCGCCCCCGATTGTTGCCTGCCATGCTGATGGCAAAAAGCAGCGGGGTAGGACAGCGGAAAATCGGCGGGGATACCGGATTGTTCAGCCGAGCCCCTTGCGGCCGAAACCCGTCGAACGGACCGGGGCTGATTCCGGGGTGTCGATCGAAATCGCAGAGCCATTTTCGGCGGGCGGGGCCTCGCCAGGCTGATCGCGCTTGCGCATATAGTTGGCAAAGACCGCGTCGGCGTCGAACGATGGTTCGTCGGAGACTTCGCCGGGCTTGAGTCTGGCGTTGAAATCCTTCCCCGGCACGCGGTTGACGCCTGTCGCGGCGCGGAGCAGCTTGATGATCAGCGGCAGCGCGAAAAGCAGGCCGACTAGCGACAGGCCGATCACCGTCGGGCCGAGGCCGATACCGACAATTCCGTCGATCGATCCACCGCCAACGCCGATAAAATGACGCAGCAGCCAACCGATATAGACGAGCGGTAAAAGGCCGGCGATTACCGCCGCCATTTTCCCCAGGCTGTTATTCATGTCGAAGCCCCTGTCATTCGGGGAACTTCGTAGCAGCGAGGGTTTACGATTCCCTTAGTGCCGCGGGCCGCGATTCGCCGCGCGCGCGTACCCACCACGCACCAAGCAGCGCGAACGCCGCGCCGAGCATCGTGCCGCCCATTATATCGCTCGCCCAGTGGACGCCGAGCATGATGCGCGAAAAGCCGTTGAGGACGATCATCGCACCGGCGAGGCTCCACGCCGCGCGGCGCCAGCGCAGCGGGGCGAGCCAGGCGAGCAGCAGGTAGACGACCGCCGCGCTCGTCGCATGGCCGCTGGGGTAGGAAAAGCTCGTCTGATGATCGAGATGGTCGATCAGGTCGGGCCGCGCGCGGCCGAAGCCGAGCTTCATCACGCTGGACGCGAGATTCGAGAGCAGCGACGCCCCGCCGAGCGCGACAGCGCAGCGCGGGCCACACCAGTGCCAGACAAGGCCACAAAGCAGGATGACGATGATCCAGCGCGGCGTCCCGCCGCCGATCCAGCTCGCCGCCTGCATGAAGGATATGAAGGCCGGATCGCTTTCGTCGACGCGCAGCGAAAGCATGTGCGAAACCTGCCAATCGGTGGCCCCGGTCCAGCCCGCACCGACCGCGAGGCCAAGCAGGATCGTCGCGGCGATCAACGCCGCGGATGCCGTCAATAACCGGGATCCAACCGCCATCCGTCAGCCCTCGTTCCACGTGCGCCGCGATTGGCGCCATACATCGAGATGGTCGGCAAAGCGGCGAAGCTGTTCCGTCCCGCCGTCGAGATCATTGTCGATCAGCCTCAACTCGCGGGTCACGCTCCCGGCGCGATAGCGAAGATAGAGACCATGCCGCAGCCGGGCGCCGAGTTTTACCGAACCGGAGGCGTCGCCCGGCAGACGGTCAGCGCGATCGAAGATGGCTTCGATGATCGCCTCCACGGGCAACGGACCGGCCTCCGCCCCGTAACTCGCGTGAAGGTGAAGACGGCCTCCTTCGGTCCTTGCCGCCACCTCGCGGGCTGCCGCGCGCAGTCCGTGCCGCCCGGCGTAGAAAAGACACACGCATCCGGCGACGACCAGCAGGGGCATCTTGAGCGGCGCCAGCGGATCGCGGTGCGGGGCAGGAGCCGGCAATTCGATGCCGGAGAGGTGCCGGGTCGGCGGCGGCGCCTCGCGCTCGGCATACATCAGGCACGCTACCGCAAAGGCGATCGCCGCCACTCCCAGGAAGAACAGCATCTTGATGACGCCGCCCGTCCGGGAAAAATGGAGGATCGACGGATTCAAGCGGCGATACCTCGTCCGGCCCTAGATGTGCAGCGGGCGTCCGAACGCCGCCAGCACGCCCTCGTGCATCGTTTCGCTGAGCGTCGGATGCGGAAAGACGGTGCCGATGAAATCATCCTCGACCAGTTCGGCGGTCTTGCCGATCGTATAGCCCTGGATCAGCTCGGTAACCTCGGCGCCGATCATGTGCGCGCCGAGCAGTTCGCCGGTCTTCGCGTCGAACACGGTCTTGGTGAAGCCCTCGGACTCGCCCAGCGCAATCGCCTTGCCGTTGCCGATGAAGGGGAAGGTGCCGGCCTTGACCTCGTAGCCGAGTTCCTTCGCCTTCGCTTCGGTCAGCCCGACGCTGGCGATCTGCGGGCGGCAATAGGTGCAGCCCGGGATGTTGCGCGGGTCCATCGCGTGCGGGTGATTGCCTGCGATGGCCTCGACCGAAATGACGGACTCGTGCATCGCCTTGTGCGCGAGCCATGGCGGTGCGGTGACGTCGCCGATCGCCCAGATGCCGGGGACGTTGGTGCGGCACATCGCGTCGGTGTCGATATGACCTTTCGTTGTCTTCACGCCGAGCGCTTCGAGCCCGATATTTTCGGTGTTCGGGGCGATGCCGATCGCGACGATCGCGTGGCTGAATTCGGCGCTTTCGACCTTGCCGTCCTTGGTCTTGATCTTCGCGGTGACGCCGCTCGCGGTGGCTTTCAGTTCCTCGACGCCGGCACCGGTGAAGATCGTCATGCCCTGCTTCTTGAGCGCCTTTTCGAGGAAAGCCGAGACGTCGGCATCCTCGACGGGTACGAGGCGGTCGAGCATTTCGACGACGGTCACGTCGACGCCCATGTCGCTGTAAAAGCTCGCGAACTCGATGCCGATCGCGCCCGACCCGATTACGAGGAGCTCGCTCGGCATTTCGGGCGGGGTCATGGCGTGGCGGTAGGTCCAGATGCGCTTGCCGTCGCTTTGCGCGAACGGCAGCTCG
>NZ_DASWTD010000361.1:0-11829 GCF_036402335.1 Sphingopyxis sp.
AAGTCCGGGTTGACGGGGTGTTGGATTACATCGCCGGTATTCTCCTTCGACAACAGCCCCGACGCCCCCTAAGACGGGGCCATGAGCGATTCCGCCGAAGACGATATCCCGATGCTGGGAATGGACCTGCCCGAAACCGCGCCGCAGCCGTCCGCCGGTCCGTATCGTGTCCTCGCCCGCAAATACCGCCCGCAAACCTTCGCCGAACTGATCGGCCAGGATGCAATGGTGAAGACGCTGGGCAATGCGATCGCTCGCGACCGGCTGGCGCATGCCTTTCTGATGACCGGGGTGCGCGGGGTGGGCAAGACGTCGACCGCGCGCCTGATCGCCAAGGCGCTCAACTGCATCGGTCCCGACGGGCAGGGCGGGCCGACGATCGACCCATGCGGCGTATGCGAACCGTGCCGCGCGATTACCGAAGGGCGCCATATCGACGTCATCGAGATGGACGCCGCGTCGAATACCGGCGTTGACGATGTGCGCGAGATCATCGAGGCGGTGCGCTACGCCGCGGTGTCGGCGCGCTACAAGATCTACATCATCGACGAAGTGCACATGTTGTCGCGTAACGCCTTTAACGCGCTTCTGAAAACGCTCGAAGAGCCGCCGCCGCACGTCAAATTCCTGTTCGCGACGACCGAGGTCAACAAGGTGCCGGTAACGGTGCTGTCGCGCTGCCAGCGTTTCGACCTCCGCCGCATCACCCCCGACATGCTCTTTGCGCATTTCAGCGCGATTTTGCAGAAGGAAGGCGTCGAGGCCGAAGCGCCGGCTATCTGGCTGATCGCCAACGCCGCCGAGGGGTCGGTGCGCGACGGCCTGTCGATCCTCGATCAGGCGATCGCGCACGCCGACCTCGACGGCGGCGGCAAGATTGGCGCCGATCAGGTGCGGGTAATGCTCGGCCTGTCGGATCGCACCTCGATTTCGCAATTGATGGCGACGATATTGGAAGGCGATGCGGGCGGCGCGATCGATCTGGCGCGCGCGCAATATGCGCTCGGGATCGAACCCGTCGCGATGGTACGCGGTCTGATGGACCTGACCCACGCGATCACGCTTGCGAAAGTATCGCGGCATGACGATCCCGCGCTGGCCGAGGCTGACCGTGAACGTATCGGCGACTGGGCGCAGAAGCTGGGTTTCGCGCCGCTGAACCGGCTGTGGCAACTCCTGCTGAAAGGGCATGATGAGGTGCTGCGCGCGAATAATCCGCTCGAACATCTCGAAATGCTGCTGCTCCGCGTGATCTACGCCGCGTCGATGCCCGATCCTGGCGAACTCGCAAAGCTGCTCGAAAAGGGCGGTGTGCCGACGATGCCCCTGGCCGCCCCGGCTGCCCCGGCCGCTCCTGCTACGCAGGAAAGCATGGCGAGCCAGCCGGCTGCGGAAACCGGAATGCCGGCGCCCGCAATGCCCGAGCCACCCGCTTCGCTGACGGTCGCGCAGATCCACCAGCTCCTCGAAAGCACTGGAAATCATCGGCTTGCGGTCGATGTCTACGATCATTTGCGAATCATCGAGCTCGAGCCGGGGAATCTTGTTTTTGCGTCCGCAACCGCGCTCGGTGCCTCCTTCGCGCGCGATCTGGGCGATGCGCTTCTCGCCGCGACCGGCAGCCGCTGGCATGTGCGGACGGGCGAAGGCGAGGGGCGTCCGAGCCTGGGTCATGTGCGCGCCGCCAAACTTGCCGACAATGACGCGCGAATCCGCGAACTGCCGGTGGTGAAGGCCGCTCTGGCTGCTTTTCCGGATGCAAGGCTTGTCGAGGACGACGACAATCGCCATAGGTCGAACCCATGAAATCGATCGAAGAAATGATGAAGGCGGCGCAGGAAGCCGCCGCCACGGTGCAGGCCCAGATGCAGGAGGCGCAGGCGAAGCTCGACAGTGTCGAGGTCGAAGGCGTCTCGGGCGGCGGGCTGGTGCGGATTCGCGCAAGCGCGAAGGGCCGCATCAAGGAAATCGCGATCGACGACAGCCTGATCGTCCCCGCGGACAAGCAGATGCTCGAAGACCTGCTCGCCGCCGCGTTCAACGACGCGCGCGAAAAGGCTGACGCGGCGAGCAACGAGGAAATGGGCAAGATGACGAGCGGCCTGCCGCTCCCACCGGGCTTCAAGCTGCCGTTCTGAGCCGGCCCACGCCCCGGTCTGGGCCGCGCTGTTCAGCGCAGCGACATTGAATGCGTGCGAAGTTACGCCATATTAGCGATGAACACCCTATAAGAAGGGCGGTGTGTCCGGTCGCGGCGCCCGCCCAGGAGCCGTAATGACGCAATCTTATCCCCTTCTTCCGCTGCGTGACATCGTCGTTTTCCCGCACATGATCGTGCCCCTCTTTGTCGGCCGCGATCGCTCGGTCGCCGCGCTCGAAACCGCGATGGAAAACGACAAGGAAATCTTCCTCGTTGCGCAGCTCGATCCGGGCGAGGACGATCCGCAGCGTGACGATCTGTACGACGTCGGCGTGATCGCCACCGTCCTGCAACTCCTGAAGCTGCCCGATGGCACGGTCCGCGTGCTCGTCGAGGGCAAGGAGCGTGCGAAGCTGCTCGGCCTGACCACCGAGGACAAGGCGGTCATGGCGAGCGTGAAACCGGTTGGCGATACCGTCGACGAGAGTGTCGATACCGCGGCGCTGATGCGTTCGGTTGTCGACCAGTTCGAAAATTACGCGAAGCTCAACAAGAAGATGCCCGCCGAAACCGCGGTGCAACTGTCGCAGATCGAGGAGGCCTCGCGGCTTGCCGATTCGGTTGCGGGCAATCTCAACATCAAGGTTTCCGACAAGCAGGCGCTGCTCGTCGAAGATGCGCCGTCGAAGCGGCTCGAAATGGTCTTCGCCTTCATGGAAGGCGAACTCGGCGTGCTGCAGGTCGAAAAGAAGATTCGCGGCCGCGTGAAGCGCCAGATGGAAAAGAGCCAGCGCGAATATTATCTCAACGAGCAGTTGAAGGCGATCCAGCGCGAACTCGGCAACGACAATGGCGAGGGCGGCGACGACCTTGCCGAGCTTCAGCTCAAGATCGACAGCCTCAAAATGTCGAAGGAAGCCAAGGCCAAGGCGCAGGCCGAAATGAAGAAGCTGCGCGCGATGGCGCCGATGTCGGCCGAGGCGACCGTCGTGCGCAACTATCTCGACACGCTGATCGGCCTGCCGTGGGGCAAGAAGTCGAAGCTCAAGAAGGATATCGCGAAGGCGCAGGAGATCCTCGACGACGATCATTATGCGCTCGAAAAGGTCAAGGACCGGATCGTCGAATATCTGGCGGTGCAGGCGCGGACCAACAAGCTGAAGGGGCCGATCCTCTGCCTCGTCGGACCTCCCGGCGTTGGCAAGACCAGCCTCGGCAAGTCGATCGCCAAGGCGACGGGGCGCGAGTTTATCCGCCAGTCTCTCGGCGGCGTGCGCGACGAGGCCGAAATCCGCGGCCACCGCCGGACCTATATCGGCTCGCTGCCGGGCAAGATCGTGACGAACCTCAAAAAGGCCGGCACGATGAACCCGCTGTTCCTGCTCGACGAGATCGACAAGCTCGGCCAGGATTTCCGCGGCGATCCGGCCTCCGCGCTGCTCGAAGTGCTCGACCCCGAACAGAATGGCAAGTTCCAGGACCATTATCTGGAGGTTGACGTCGACCTGTCGGACATCATGTTCGTCACCACCGCGAACTCGCTCAACCTGCCGCAGGCGCTGCTCGACCGCATGGAGATCATCCGGCTCGAAGGCTATACCGAGGATGAAAAGGTCGAGATCGCGAAGCTGCACCTGATTGCGAAACAGGTCGAAGCGCATGGCCTGAAAGCCGGCGAATTCGAGCTGACCGAGGAGGGGCTGCGCGACCTCATCCGCTATTACACCCGCGAAGCCGGCGTCCGCACGCTCGAACGCGAAATAGCGCGTCTGGCGCGCAAGGCGCTGCGCCGGATTCTCGAAGGCAAGGCGACCAGCGTCACCGTGACGCCTGAAAACCTCTCCGAATTCGCGGGCGTGCGGAAGTTCCGCCACGGCATGGGCGACCTCGAAGACCAGGTCGGCGCCGTCACCGGGCTCGCATGGACCGAAGTCGGCGGCGAATTGCTGACGATCGAGGCGGTCACGGCGTCGGGGAAGGGGCAGGTGCGCACGACCGGCAAGCTCGGCGAAGTGATGACCGAGTCGGTACAGGCCGCGCTCTCCTTCGTGAAGGCGCGCGCGCCTGCTTATGGCATCAAGCCCAGCCTGTTCGCGCGCAAGGACATCCATATCCATCTTCCCGAAGGCGCGGTTCCGAAGGATGGACCTTCGGCCGGCGTCGGCATGGTGACCGCGATGATTTCGACCTTGACGGGGATCGCGGTGCGCCGCGATGTCGCGATGACCGGCGAAGTCACGCTGCGCGGGCGCGTTCTGGCGATCGGCGGGCTCAAGGAAAAGCTGCTCGCGGCGCTGCGCGGGGGCATTAAGACCGTGTTGATTCCGGAAGAGAACGAGAAAGATCTCGTTGAAATCCCGGCCAATATCACGAGCGGATTGAAGATCATCCCGGTCAGCCATGTCGATCAGGTGCTTGCCGAGGCCCTGGTGTCGCCCGTCGTGCCGATCGAATGGACCGAAGCCGATGAGCTCGCTGCATCGCCCCCGGTTCCTTCGGGCACCGACCCCGAAACGGCGATTCGGCACTGAGCCGGCGACCTTGGGTCGCTGCAAGCGGCCTTTTCGTCGCAAAATCGTCGTTTTGGGTCGTTTTTCGCCCTTTTTTGCTTTGACAAGACGGGGCTAAACGGCGTTAGTGGCGCGCCATGGCCACGACCATGAATCATTTAACCAACCATATTGCAGGGGTTCCTTAGGCATGAACAAACAAGACCTGATCGCCGCCGTCGCTGACTCGAGCGGCCTGACCAAGGGTGACGCGAGCAAAGCGGTTGAAGCCGTGTTCGACGCGATCACCGGTTCGCTGAAGAAGGGCGGCGAAGTCCGTCTCGTCGGCTTCGGCACCTTCGCGGTCAGCAAGCGCAAGGCATCGACCGGTCGCAACCCGCGCACCGGCGAAACGATGACCATCGCGGCGTCGAACCAGCCGAAGTTCAAGGCCGGCAAGGCCCTCAAGGACGCCGTCAACTAAGTTGACAGGCACCTTCTGGTGAATACATCTCGGGCCGTGGCGCAAGCTGCGGCCCGATTTGTATCTGCCGGATGGATTGTGCGTGAAGATTGAGCAAATGTCCGTTGCAATCACCGTCGCAGCGGCTATGGACGTCCGACTTTCGGACGCCGGGCCTATGGCCTGCACCGGACGGGCGCGTAGCTCAGCGGTAGAGCACACCCTTCACACGGGTGGGGTCACAGGTTCAATCCCTGTCGCGCCCACCATGACCTTCGGGCCATGGCGGGAACCGAAACCGGAGCTGACCCGGCCATTCATCGCCTATTCAATGCCTTCGCGTTAGAGAAACGGCCATGATCCGCACACTGACCCTTTCCCTCGTTTCCGCGCTGCTGTTGTCGGCGGGCGCGCCCGCGGCCGCACGTGGCGACCGCGACCAGGACAATCTGCGCAACGCAGCGGCGCAGGGGCAGGTAATCCCGCTCAACAAGCTGATCGCCGACGTCCGTTCGCGCCCGCCGTATAACGACATGACCTATCTCGGCGGCCCGCAGTTCGATGCAGGGCGGATGATCTATGCGCTGAAATTCATGGATGGCAGCCAGGTGGTGGTCGTCTATGTCGATGCCCGCACCGGCCGGATCGTGGGACGCAAACCCTGACATTCCCCGTCGCCGGCCTTTCATCGCAACCAGATTTTGCGATGATCGTCCGGACTTGATACACAGACGAAACATGCGGCCGGTTCTGTCCGGCGCGCAACGGAAAGGCGCCTGAATGCGGATTTTGATTGTCGAAGACGAACCCACGCTGGGCCCGCAGCTCAAGGCGACGCTGGAGGGCGCCGGCTATGCCGTCGACCTCGCCACCGACGGCGAGGACGGCCATTTTCTCGGCTCGACCGAGAATTACGACGCCGCGATCCTCGACCTCGGGCTGCCCGAGATCGACGGGCTCACCGTGCTCGATCGCTGGCGCCGCGAAAAGCGGAACTTCCCGGTGCTCGTCCTCACCGCGCGCGACAGCTGGTCCGACAAGGTAGCCGGGCTCGACGCCGGCGCCGACGACTATCTTGCCAAGCCGTTCCAGACCGAGGAATTGATCGCCCGCCTTCGCGCGCTGATCCGCCGCGCCGCGGGCAATGCGTCGAGCGAACTGATCGCGGGCAACGTGCGCCTCGACACGCGCTCGGGCCGCGTGACGCTCGACGGCGCGCCCGTCAAGCTGACCGCGCAGGAATATAAATTGCTGTCGTACCTGCTCCATCACAAGGGCAAGGTCGTGTCGCGCACCGAGCTGATCGAACATATCTATGATCAGGATTTCGACCGCGATTCGAACACGATCGAAGTGTTCGTGACGCGCATCCGCAAAAAGCTTGGCGCCGACATCATCACGACGATCCGCGGGCTTGGCTATCAGCTCGACGATCCGCAGGGCTGACGCGGCGCGGAGATGACCGAAGCAGACGTCGCCCCGGCGGTCGCCCAGGCGACCTTGGCGGATCCGGACGCGGCGGAAAAATCGGCGGCGCCGGCCAGCCGCATCACGGGTTCGCTCGCGCGCCGCATGATCGCGATCGCGGCGCTGTGGATTTCGGTGCTGCTGATCGGCGGCGGCTTCGCGCTCGACCGGGTGCTGACCGGCGCAATCACACGCAACTTCGATTCGAGCCTCGAATATGTGTTGATCGCGATGATCCGCTCGTCGGAGATCGGCCCCGACGGTGAAGTGCGTCTGGTCGAGCCGCTCGGCGACCAGCGCTTCCTCGAACCGTACAGCGGCCTCTATTGGCAGATCAGCGGCGGCAACCAGGAGCCCTATCGCTCACGGTCGCTCTGGGAACGCACGCTGCGGGCGCCGACGCCGCACATCGACAACCAGATCCACACCTACGACAGCAACCAGTTTCCCGACGAGGAACTGCGCGTGCTCGAGCGCAACGTCATCCTGCCGGGCAGCAAGACCAACTGGCGATACCAGATCGCCCAGTCGCGCGAGGCGCTCGATGCGCAGGTCGGCGCCGTGCGGCAGACGCTGATCCCCAGCCTCGCGCTGCTGGGGATCGGGCTCATCATCCTCGCCGCGCTCCAGACCTTCTACGGCCTCTGGCCGCTCCGCCATATCCGCCGCGCGATCGCGGCGATGCGCGGCGGGCAGAACCGCCGCGTCGATGCGCCCTTGCCGCTCGAGGTGCAGCCGATGGTCGACGAACTCAATGCGCTGCTCGCGCATAACGAGAAGCAGGCCGAAGAGGCACGGCTGCATGCGGGCAATCTTGCGCACGCGCTCAAGACGCCGCTGACCGTGCTCGTCAACAGCGCGACGAGTTCGGATTCCGAGCTTGCCGAGACCGTGCGGCGCGAAGCGGCGACGATGCAGCGGCAGGTCGACCATCACCTCGCGCGCGCGCGCGCAGTCGGGCGGCGCGGTGCGGCGCAGGCGAGGGCGGTCGTCTGGGACAGCGTCCACAGCGTGTCGCGCGCCGTCGCCGCGCTCTACCCGAACGCGCGGCTCGATGCCGAGGGCGACAAGACGCTGATCGTGCGGGTCGAGCGGCAGGATCTCGACGAACTGGTCGGCAACCTGCTCGAAAACGCGGCGAAATATGGCGGCGGCAGCGTCTTCGTTACCGTCCAGCGCGACGGCAGCATGGCCGAGATACTGGTCGAAGACGACGGCACCGGAATTTCGCCCGACGACCGCGTCCGCGTGATCGATCGCGGTGTGCGGCTCGACAGCGGCAAGCCGGGGACCGGACTAGGGCTCGCGATCGTGCGCGACGTCGCCGAAATCTATGGCGGCAGCGTCACGCTCGAGGAGAGCGAGGATCTGGGCGGCGTGCTGGTGCGGCTACGGCTGCCGGCGGGGTAGCGAGGAACGTGGGCTATGGGGTAGTGAGCTGCCCCTTTTGTGCACCCCGGCGAAAGCCGGGGCCCAGAATTCTAACGCGAACTTAGCGTGTTACCGCATGGGCCCCGGCTTTCGCCGGGGTGCACATCCCTATCGGAAGTTTCCGGTCGAAAACTGCCGTTCGCCGTTACGCGGCCGTCACTTCCAGCCCGCGCTGTACCCCCGGCCGCGCCAGCCCGGCCTCGAGCCAGCGCTGCACATGCGCGAACCGGTCGAAGCCGACAATCTCGCGCGCGTCGTAAAAGCCGATCAGGTTGCGCACCCAGCCGAGCAGCGAGATATCGGCGATGCTGTACCCGGCACCCATCACCCATTCGCGCGTCGCCAGCCGCTCGTCGAGCACGCCGAGCAGGCGCGCCGATTCAGTGGCGTAGCGATCGCGCGGGCGCTTGTCTTCATAGTCGCGGCCGGCGAATTTGTGGAAGAAGCCAAGCTGGCCGAACATCGGGCCGACGCCGCCCATCTGCCACATCACCCACTGGATCGTCTCGTAACGCTCCCCGGGATCGGCCGAGAGGAATTGCCCGCTCTTGTCGGCGAGATAGATCAGGATGGCGCCCGATTCGAACAGCGCGAGCGGCTTTCCGCCCGGTCCCTGCGGGTCGTAGATCGCCGGGATCTTGCCGTTTGGATTGAGCGCGAGGAAGGCCGGGTCATGGCTCTCGTTCGCCATGATGTCGATCCGGTGCGGCTCATAGGCGAGGCCGGTTTCCTCGAGCATGATGCCCGCCTTCACCCCGTTCGGCGTCGGCGCCGAGAAAAGCTGGATCCGGTCGGGATGCTGGGCCGGCCAGCGCGCGAAAATCGGGTGATCGAGGGTCATGCGCTCTGCTCCCGTTTGGCCTTCTGATGGTGGCGGATCACCTCTTCTATGATGAAACGCAGGAATTTTTCGCTGAATTCGGGATCGAGGTCGGCATCGCGCGCCAGCGAACGCAGCCGCTCGATCTGTCGCTCCTCGCGGCCCGGGTCGGCGGGGGGCAGGCCGTCGCGCGCCTTGAGCTCGCCCACCGCCTTGGTCACCTTGAACCGCTCGGCGAGCATATAGACCAGCGCCGCGTCGATATTGTCGATGCTCTGGCGGTATCGGCTCAATTGGTCGTCCATGCGCGGCTCCTCTCGTTCGCGGAACGCTTGGCACCGCGAAGGGGGCGGAGGCAAGCCGAAAGTCGTTGCAAAATCGTGACCGCGGCGCCAAGGCTCGCCGCGTTATGACTGCCGAGATCCACCTCCTCCACGGCGATCGTCCGCCTTCGCTCGACCCGATGATGGCGCTTGTCGCCGCCGATATGAACGAGGTGAATTCGGTCATTCTCGATCGGATGCAGTCCGAAGTGCCGCTGATCCCCGAACTTGCCGGTCACCTGATCGCGGGCGGCGGCAAGCGGATGCGCCCGATGTTGACGCTCGCGTGCGGCAAGTTGCTCGACTATCCGGGCCGCCGCCATTGCAAGCTCGCCGCGGCGGTCGAGTTCATCCACACCGCGACGCTGCTTCACGACGATGTCGTCGACAAATCGGACCTGCGCCGCGGCCGCAAGACCGCGAACATCATCTGGGGCAACAGCGCCTCGGTGCTCGTCGGCGATTTCCTGTTCAGCCGCGCGTTCGAGGTGATGGTCGAGGATGGCTCGCTGAAGGTGCTCAAGATCCTGTCGCGCGCCTCGGCGGTGATCGCCGAGGGCGAGGTCAACCAGCTTTCGGCGCAGCGCCGGATCGAGACGAGCGAGGACCAGTATCTCGCGATCATCAACGCCAAGACCGCCGAGCTGTTCGCCGCGGCGTGCAAGATCGCCGCCGTCGTCGCCGAGCGCGACGAAGCGACCGAAGCCGCGCTCGACGCCTATGGCCGCAACCTCGGCATCGCGTTCCAACTCGTCGACGACGCGATCGACTATGTCTCGGACGAAGCGACGATGGGCAAGGGCGTCGGCGACGATTTTCGCGATGGCAAGGTCACGCTGCCGGTCATTCTCGCCTATGCGCGCGGGACGGCGGAGGAGCGCGAATTCTGGAGGCTGGCGATCACCGGCCACAAGACGTCGGACGAGGATCTGGCCTATGCGACCGGCCTGCTCCGCAAGCATGGTACGATCGACGATACGCTGGCGCGCGCGCGCCACTATGGCCAGCGCGCGGTCGATGCGATCGGCGGTTTCCGTGCCAGCCAGGCCAAATCGGCGCTGACCGAGGCGGTCGCTTTCGCCGTTGCGCGCGCTTATTGAATCGCTGCCCATGGCGATGATGGGCCCAGCGGCGGAAAGCCCCGATGCCTATATCGCGGCGCTGTCGGGTTGGCAGCGCGAACGGGCCGACATGATGCGCGCGGCGATCCTGCGCGCGGCCCCATTCGAAGAAACGATCAAATGGACCAATCTCGTCTTCATGGCGAACGGTCCGTGCATATTGATCCGCGCCGAAGAGCATCGCGTGTTGCTCGGTTTCTGGCGCGGCAAGCGGTTGCGCGAACTGGAACCGCGGATCAGGGCGAGCGGCAAATATGAACTCGGCAATCTGGTGATGGTCGAGGCGACCGAGCTGTCGCCCGCGACGGTAGAGACGCTCGCTGCCGAAGCCTTTCGCCTGAACGCCGAACTGGGCAACCCCGCGGCGCGTATCTGATGCAATCGCTGCCGATCGACATCGTTCTGCCCGATATCATGGCGGCGCTGGTGCTGAAGCCCAATGCGGTCGTCGTCGCGCCGCCGGGCGCTGGCAAGACGACGCGCGTTGCGCCGGCGTTGCTGGGCCAGCCCTGGTGCAAGGGCGCGGTGTGGTTGCTGTCGCCAAGGCGGCTGGCAGCGCGCGCGGCGGCCGAACGCATCGCCGAGGAAATGGACGAAGCGGTTGGCGGTGTCGTCGGCTATGCGACGCGCCTCGACAGCAAACAGTCGGCGGCGACGCGGCTGCTGGTGATGACGCCGGGTCTGTTCCGGAATCGCATTCTTGCCGATCCCGAGCTCGCCGGCGTATCGGCGGTGCTGTTCGACGAAGTCCATGAACGCAGCCTCGACGGCGATTTCGCGCTCGCGCTCGCGATCGACGCGCAGCAGGGCCTCCGCGACGATCTCCGCCTCGTCGCCATGTCGGCGACGCTCGACGGCGCGCGTTTCGGCGCGCTGCTCGGCAACGCGCCGGTGGTGAAGAGCGAGGGCAAGATCTGGCCGCTCGACCTCCGCCATATCGGCCGCCGTGCCGAGGACCGGCTCGAAGCGTCGGTGCTCGCGGCGGTGCGGCAGGCGCTGGCCGATGAGGACGGCGAGGGACAGGGGGGCGACATGCTCGCCTTCCTGCCGGGTGCCGCGGATATCGAACGCGCGGCGGCCGCCGTCGAGGAGGCGCGTTTGCCGCTCGTCGTCCATCGGCTGCACGGCCAGATCGACCCTGCGCTCCAGCGCAAGGCGCTCGTCCGCGATCCGGATGGCGGGCGCAAGCTGATCATCGCGACGAGCATCGCCGAGACCAGCCTGACGATCGATGGCGTGCGTATCGTCATTGATGCCGGCCTGTCGCGCCGCCCGCGCTTCGACAAGGCGGCGGGCATCGCGCGCCTCGTCACCGAACGCGCGAGCCAGGCGTCGGCGACCCAGCGCGCGGGCCGTGCAGCGCGGCAAGGGCCGGGAGTCGCCTATCGCTTGTGGGAAGCCGCGGCGACCACGGGCATGCCGCCGTTCGACCCGCCCGAAATCCACGAGAATGACCTGATGCCCGTCGTGCTCGACTGCGCGAGCTGGGGCATCGTCGATCCGCGCCAATTGGGCTGGCTCGATCCGCCGTCGCCGGCGGCGATTTCGGAAGCGAAGACGCGATTGCAGGCGATC
>NZ_DASWTD010000362.1:0-31282 GCF_036402335.1 Sphingopyxis sp.
CGCCCGCCCTGCCCGCCCGCTCATCCCGTAACAGGTTGATGCCGCATGAGGCTTGCCATGCCCTCTTCATATCCCGACGCGGGCGCTTTCGCCCCGGCCGTCGCCGGATTTGAAGACCGCATGCGCGTCCAGGACCGGACGCAGGCTCCTTTCGGCAATAACGTCTTTTTTCTTTTCACCCGTATCCGCCGCGGCCTTCCGCAAGGAGGGTTCGCGGGATTTTTTGATGGCGCGCTGAGGCGCGCTTGGAGTGTATCTAATGACCACGCGCATGTTGATCGACGCGCGGCACCGGGAAGAAACCCGGGTCGCGGTCACCAAGGGAAACCGCATCGAGGAGTTTGATTTCGAGTCCGCCGAGCACAAGCAGCTCAAGGGCAATATCTATCTGGCCAAGGTAACCCGCGTCGAACCGTCGCTGCAGGCGGCGTTCGTCGAATATGGCGGCAATCGCCACGGCTTCCTCGCGTTCAGCGAAATTCACCCCGACTATTACCAGATTCCGAAGGAAGACCGCGACGCGCTGCTGCGCGAAGAGGCCGAGCATGCCGCCGCCGCCGCGCAGCGCGCCGAGGAAGATCTCGACGAGCTGGAAGGCGATGTCGCCGACGTCGAATATCATGACGAAGACGAGAATGGCGACAGCCGTGCCGATCGCGACGATGACCGCGACGATCACGACGACCATGAAGATGGCGACGACAATGGCGATGCCGAGAATGGCGACACCGAAGAGGGCGCCGAAGGGTCGGAAGAAGGCCCAGAAGGAAATGGGGATGGCCGTGGCGACCGCCGTGGGCGCGGCCGCGGACGCGGCAACAATAATCGCAAGGGCGGCCGTGGCCGCAGCCGCCGCAACGACGACGAAGACGGCGAAAACCGCATGTCGCTGCGCCGCCGTTACAAGATCCAGGACGTCATCCGCCGCCGTCAGGTGATGCTGGTCCAGGTCGTCAAGGAAGAACGCGGCAACAAGGGCGCCGCGCTCACCACCTATCTGTCGCTCGCCGGCCGCTATTGCGTGCTGATGCCGAACACGATGCATGGTGGCGGGATCAGCCGCAAGATTTCGAACGGTGCCGATCGCCGCAAGCTGAAGGCGATGATCGACGAACTCGCGCTGCCGCCGACGATGGGCTGCATCGTCCGCACCGCGGGGATGAGCCGCACCAAGGTCGAGATCAAGCGCGACTTCGACTATCTCGCGCGCCTGTGGGACGAGATTCGCGAGAATACGCTGGGCAGTTCGGCGCCGGCGCTGATCCATTCGGACAGCGACCTCGTCAAGCGCGCGATCCGCGATATTTATCATAAAGACATCGAGGAAGTGCTCGTCGAGGGCGACGAGGGCTACAAGGCCGCGAAGCAGTTCATGAAGCTGCTTATGCCGAGCCATGCGCGGCGCGTGAAGCAATATGCCGACCCGGTGTCGCTCTATCAGCGATACGGCGTCGAGGATCAGCTCGCGGGGATGCTCAATCCCGTCGTCCAGCTGAAATCGGGCGGTTACCTGGTGATCAACCCGACCGAGGCGCTGGTCTCGATCGACATCAACTCGGGCCGCTCGACGCGCGAGCATAATATCGAGCAGACCGCGCTCAGCACCAACCTCGAGGCCGCGCACGAAATCGCGCGCCAGCTTCGCCTGCGCGACATGGCCGGACTTGTCGTGATCGACTTCATCGACATGGATCATGGCTCGAACGTCCGCAAGGTCGAGCGCGCGATGAAGGATGCGCTGAAGAACGACCGCGCACGCATCCAGGTCGGCCGCATCTCGGGCTTCGGCCTGATGGAGATGAGCCGCCAGCGCCTGCGCACCGGCGTGCTCGAAGCCTCGACGCGCCCGTGCCCGCATTGCGAAGGTACCGGCCTCGTCCGCACCGCCAGCTCGGCGGGCCTCAGCGCGCTGCGTCTGATCGAAGAGGAAGCCGCACGCGGCAAGGGCAACAAGATCACCCTGCGCGCCAGCCAGGAAGCGACCTTCTACCTCCTCAACGAAAAGCGCCGCGAGCTGCGCGAGATCGAGGAACTTTACGGCGTCACGGTCGAAATCCTGCCCGATGGCGAGACCGAGGGTGCGCGCATGGCAGTCGAGGTCAGCGGCCCGCCGCCGATCGCGCGCCGCAGCTTCGCCCCGATCGCACCGATCGAGGATGAAGACGACGACGACTATCCCGAGGACGAGGAAGAAGAGGCCGAAGAGGAAGCCGCCGAAGAGCGCCCGGCGCGCTCGCGCGATCGCGAGGAAGGCGGACGCGACCGCGAGGAAGGCGATGCCGACGGCGAAGGCCGCAAGCGCCGCCGCCGCCGCCGCCGTGGCCGCCGCGGTCGCCGCGACGACGAGGGCAATGAAATCGCTGAGGGCAGCGAAGGTGGCGAGGAGCGCGATAGCGACGGCGCCGATGCTGACGAAGTCGAAACCGCACCGACCGAAACTGTCGAGGCCGCTCCGGAAACGGACGCCGAGGAAGCCGAAGCCAAACCGCGTCGCCGCCGTGGTGGACGTGGCCGCAAAAAGGCCGATACCGTGGATGTCGCCGACGAGGCGGTAGTCGAAGCCGAAGCCGCGCCGGCCGAGGTCGTCGAAGCCGAAGCGGCGCCAGTCGCCGAAGAAGCCCCGGCCGCCGCCGAAAAGCCGAAGCGCAAGCGCGCGCCGCGCAAGACCAAGGCTGCGGCCGAAGCCGAAGCCGCCGAAGCGGCGGTCGAAGCCGTCGAGGCAGCGCCCGTCGTCGAAGCGGCGCCCGAGCCCGAAGCCGAGCCTGCCAAGCCCGCGCCCAAAAAGCGTGCGAGCCGCGCCAAAAAGGCCGTCGCGGCCGAGGCGGCCCCCGAAGCCGCCACGACGCGCGACGCCGAACCGGTCGCGGCCAATGGCGACGAGGATGGCGAAGGCCCCGACGGCGAACCGCGCCGCGGCTGGTGGCAGCGCACATTTGGCAATTAAACCGCGGCAATTGACCGCAGAAATCGCGAGCTGACCTTGCGTCCGCGCGCGCTGGCCCCCAATAAGCCCTCCATGGCTTCACTCGGGGTTCAGGCGCGCGGCGCAAGGGAGGCGGCAATGACCGCTCTCTCGTCCCAGCCCGCGTCCGGGGCGCAAAGGCTGCGCCCCGTTTTCCGTATCCTGCTGACCTTGCTCGCGATGCTGGCCGTCGCGATGCGTCCGGCGATGGCGCAGTCGATCCTGCGCGATGCCGAAACCGAGGCGCTGTTTCAGGACATGATGAACCCGCTGCTCGTCGCCGCGGGGCTCCAGCCGGGGCAGGTACGTGTCCATCTGCTCGGCGACCGCAGCATCAACGCCTTTGTCGCCGGCAGTCAGGATATTTATGTCTTCAGCGGCCTGGTCGAGGCCGCCGACAGCGCCGAAGAGGTGCAGGGCGTGCTCGCGCACGAACTGGGCCATGTCATGGGCGGTCATGCGATCCGCGTGAACGACGGCGCCAAGACGGCGACGCACATCTCGCTGCTCAGCCTGCTGCTCGGCGCCGCGGCGATCGCCGCGGGCGCGGGCGAAGCCGGCATGGGCGTCATGATGGCCGGCCAGCAGGCCGCGCTCGGCAAGTTCCTCGCCTTCAGCCGCGTCCAGGAATCGACCGCCGACGCCGCGGGCGCGCAATATTTGTCGAAGGCCGGGATCAGCGGCCGCGGCAGCCTCGCCTTCTTCAAGAAATTGCAGAATCTCGAATTCCGCTATGCAGTGAAGCAGGACGACGATCAGGCCTATGGCCGGACCCACCCGATGTCGGGCGATCGCATCCAGGCACTCCGCGAGGTCTATGTCATCGATCCGGCGTGGGCCAAGCCCGCCGATCCCGCGATCGAAAAAAGATTCCAGCGGATCAAGGCCAAGCTGTCGGGCTATATGTCCGACCCCGACCGGACGCTGCGCCAGTTTCCCGAAAGCAACACCAGCATCCCCGCGCGCTATGCCCGCGCTTATGCGTGGCACAAGAGCGCCTATCCGCAAAAGGCGCTGGGCGAGGTCGAAGCGCTTCTCGCGTCCGATCCGAACGATCCCTATTTCCTCGAGCTCGAGGGCCAGGTCCTGCTCGAATCGGGGCGGCCCAAGGAAGCGATCCCGGCGCTGCGCAAGGCGGTCACCAACTCGCGGTCGCAGCCGCTGATCAGCGCGACGCTGGGCCACGCGCTGATCGCCACCGAGGATCCGGCAAATTTCGCCGAGGCCGAGGAGGTGCTGAAGACCGCGGTCGCGCTCGACAACCAGAACCCGTTCGCCTGGTACCAGCTCGGAATCGTCTATGCGAACAAGGGCGATCAGGCGCGCGCGGCACTCGCCTCGGCCGAACGGTACAACCTCGAGGGTGGACAGTCGGGGCTCGCCCTGCGTAATGCCGAAGTGGCGATGCAGGGCCTGCCCCAGGACTCGCCCGACTGGATCCGTGCACAGGATATTTCGCTGGTGGCTCGCGCCGAGGTGGAACGCGAGCGCAAACGGCGTTAGATTCGGGTGAAGACAGGAGCGATGCATCGCCATTCCGTGATGCTCGAGGGCAATAAGTGACTGACAGAAAAGACGATTATTACCAGCCATGGCTGCGCGACCCCGCGCCGACGCCGGGCGCTCACGCGCCTGCGCCGGGCGAAGGATTGGCCAAGCCGAAAGATGAGCCCCCCGTCGGGATCGACCTGTCGCGATACAGCGCGCCCGAAAAGGCGCGCGACCCGCTGATAAAGCCCGAGGCGATCAAGGCGGGCGCGGCGAGCCTGTGGGATCGCGTCCGCGATGGCGCCGAAGCCTTTGCCGACTGGACGATCCGCGTCGGCGACCGCGCCGACATCCCCGCGCGCGTCGAAGCGATGGAGCTCCCGCGCCGCTCGCGCGAATTTGCGGCGAAGACCGGAGCGGTGGCCGCCCGCGCCGCGCGGGCAGCAGGGCGCGGCACCGCCCACGCCGGGCGAGCGGCAGCGCGGGCGAGCGGTGAAACCTGGGACAAGATGGCGCTCGGCGAAAAGGCCCGGAAACTGTCGAGCGAAGCCGGCCGCGGGCTGGGCGAAGTTGCCGGCAAGACCAAGGCTGGGGTGGTCGACATCGCCAAGGCGGGCGGCGAGAGCCTCCGCGAAGGCCTCGGCGACGCCGCCAGCAAGCTACGCCCCGCCCCGCGCGAGGAGCTGGCACCGCCGCCCTCGGGCCTTGAACAATTGCTCGCGCGCGAGGAAGCCGCTGCGCGGGCCAGCGAACATGCCGCGCCCGACCTGCCGCTGTTCGCGGGCGATGCGGCGATCGCCGCAGCCGCCGCCGGACCGGGCAAAACGACCGGCGCGATGGAGGGCGACGACCGGTCCCCGACCGCCCGGCCGGCCGTTAAAAAGCCGGCGGGCAGCAAGGCGATGTCCGCCGGACGGTTGCCGCAGGTGAAGGGAGTGGGGATGGAAGGCGTGTCAACGCGCAAATGGATCATCGGCGCCGGCGGAATATTGCTGCTCGCGCTGGTCTTCTGGCTCGGCGGCCGGCTGGGCGGCGGGATGAGCAAGGGCGAGGTCGAGACGATCGTCGCCGATTATATCAAGGCGAACCCGCAGATCATTCCCGAGGCGCTCGAAGCGCAGCGCAACGGCGAAATCGCCAAGGCGATCGATCAGATCCGTCCCGCGCTCGAAAAACCCTATGCCGGTGCCTGGGCGGGCCATGCCGACGGCGACGTCACGCTGGTCGTGTTCACCGACTATGCGTGCGGTTTCTGCCGTGCGAGCGTGCCCGACGTCGACCGGCTGATCCGCGAGGACAAGCGCCTGAAGGTCGTGTTCCGCGAACTGCCGATCATCGCGCCGCAAAGCCGCGATGCCGCGATCATGGCGCTCGCCGCCGCGCGGCAGGGCAAATATGACGCCTTCCATCACGCGATGTTCGCGAGCAGTTCGCTCGACAAGGCGGCGATCGCCGCCGCCGCCGCCAAGGTCGGCGTGGTCACCGACGGCAGCGCCGACGCGACCGCGAACGAGGCGCTGTTCCAGCGCGAACTCGACAGCAACCTCGCGATCGCGACCCAGCTGCAGCTCAACGCGACGCCGACGTGGATCGTCGGCGATCAGCTTATGCAGGGCCAGGTCGGCTATGAAACGTTGAAACAGGCGGTCGCGAAAGCCCGCACGGCGAAGAGCTGAGGCCGCGGCGCTTGGCGACCGTCACGCACGATGAAGCGCTCGCCAACGCCCGCCGCCTGCTGACGGGACAGCCCACCGCGGCGCTCGCGCAGGCGCGGGCAATCATCGCCGCGGTTCCGACATCGGCGGCGGCGCATCGCCTCGCGGCGCACGCGCTCCGCGCGCTGGATCGCGAAGCCGAGGCGCAGGTGGCGTCGCTCGCCGCCGTGGGGGCGACGATCCACGATGAAGCGATGGTCGACGCCGCGCTCGCGCTCGCCGAGGGCCGGCTCCCCGATGCCGAGGGAGCCTTGCGCCAACGGCTGCGCGAAGATGCGACCGACGTCGCGGCGATCCGCATGCTGGCCGAGGTCGCGGGGCGCATCGGGCGTTACGATGATGCCGAAAAATTACTGTCGCGAGCCTTGCAACTCGCGCCGGGTTTCGGCGCCGCGCGCGCCAATCTCGCGACCGTCTATTACAAGCAGAACCGCTTCGCCGAGGCGGCGGCGACGCTCGACGCGGTGCTCGGCGACGATCCGGACAATCCGGCGCATGCGAACCTCCGCGCCGCCGCGCTTGGCCGCATCGGCGGTTATGAAGAGGCGCTCGCGCTTTACGAAGAACTGACGCGCCGCTTTCCCGACCATGCCAAGCTGTGGATGAGCTATGGCCATATGCTCAAGACCGTGGGGCGGCAGGACGACAGCATCGCCGCCTATCGCCGCGCGCTCGCCGCCGACCCGGGGCTCGGCGAAATCTGGTGGAGCCTCGCGAACCTCAAGACGATCCGTTTCGGCGTGGACGACCGCGCCGCGATGGAAGCGGCGCTTGTCGCCGCTGAACCCGAAGGCGAAACGCGCGCCGACGACCGGCTGCACCTGCATTTCGCGCTCGGCAAGGCCTATGACGATGCCGCGGACCATGAACCGGCGTTTCGCCATTATGCCGCGGGCAACGCCATTCGTGCCGCCCAGCTCGGCTATCGCGCTGCCGAGACAAGCGCCGCGGTCGATGCGATGATCGACGCCTGCACTCCCGAATTTTTTGCCTCGCGCGCGGACGCCGGCGACCCGGCGCCCGATCCGATCTTCATCCTCGGCATGCCGCGCGCGGGATCGACGCTGATCGAACAGATTCTTAGCTGCCATTCGGCGATCGAAGGCACGATGGAGCTTCCCGATATTCCCGCGCTTGCGCTCGGTCTTGGTCGTGAGGTCCATGACGACGGGCGCCGCTGGATTACCGCGCTGACCGGAACGCCGCCCGAAAGGCTCGCCGAAATGGGCGCGACTTTCCTCCGCCGGACGGCGGTGCAGCGCAAGACCGACAAGCCCTTCTATATCGACAAGCTGCCGAACAACTGGCTCTATATCGCCTTCATCCGTGTCATCCTGCCGAATGCGAAGATCGTCGACGCGCGGCGCCATCCCCTCGACTGCTGCTTTTCAAACTTTCGCCAGCATTATGCGAAGGGCCAGGCGTTCAGCTATGGCCTCGCCGACGTCGGCGCCTATTATCGCGACTATGTCCGCCTGATGACCCATATCGATGCGGTGCAGCCGGGCCGCGTCCACCGCGTGATCCACGAGGCTTTGCTCGACGAGCCCGAAGCCCAGGTGCGTGGGCTGCTGGGCTTTCTGGGCCAGCCGTTCGAGGACGCCTGTCTCGCCTTCCACAGCAATGCGCGCGCAGTACGCACCGCGTCGAGCGAGCAGGTGCGCCGGCCGATCAACCGCGACGGGGTCGGGCAATGGCGGCCATATGACGCTTGGCTCGGCCCGCTCCGGCAAGCGCTCGGCCCGGTCCTCACAGCCTACCCTGCCGTTCCTGCCGATCTCGGCTGAGACAAGCGTCTAATTCGTTGCCTTTGGGCAACAGCGGACGACATTTTCTTGTCTCCGCCGCCTTGCCCCGACAACAAAGCTTGCGCTTGCGCCGCGCCGCGTCATTCTCCGTCACATCGCTGTCATTTGAGGGGGGTCTCATGCGCAAATTTACCGCGGTACTGGCAAAGGGCGGCGCAATGCTGCTGGGCAGCACGATCCTGTGCACGTCGGGGACGGCGCTCGCACAGCAAAACACCACCGACGACGATCGCGACATCGTCGTCACCGCGTCGAAGCGCGAAGAAAATCTGCAGGACGTGCCGCTGGCGATCACGGCGATCGGGACCGAGCGGCTCTCGGAACTGCAGGTCAAGGAATTCCAGGATGTCGTCAAATTCCTGCCGTCGGTGACGATCCAGACGCTCGCGCCGGGTTTCAGTCAGGTCTATTTCCGCGGCGTCGCGTCGGGTGAGAACGCCAACCACTCGACCTCGCTGCCGACGGTCGGCACCTATCTCGACGAAATGCCGATCACGACGATCCAGGGCGCGCTCGACATCCATGCCTATGACTTCGCACGCGTCGAGGCGCTCGCGGGGCCGCAGGGTACGCTGTACGGCGCAAGCTCGATGGCTGGCACGATCAAGCTCGTCACCAACCGGCCCGACACCAGCGGCACCTATGGCTCGGTCGGGCTCGAACTCAACAGCGTGGCGCACGGCGGCGTCGGCGGGGTCGCCGAGGGTTTCATCAACGCCCGGCTCAGCGACCGCGCGGCGCTGCGCCTCGTCGGCTGGTACCGTCACGATGCAGGCTATATCGACAATATTCCGGGCACCCGTACCTATCCGATCCTCAAGCGCCTGCGCGACGATGAGGGCAATGCCATCGAGGATGAAGACGGCAACCCCATCTTCATCAATCCGCCCGGTGACGATATCACCCAGAATAATGCCGATTTCGTCGAGAAGAATTACAACACCGTCGACACCTATGGCGGGCGCCTCGCGCTCGGCATCGAACTCGACGACGACTGGACGATCCGCCCGACGTTGATGGGCCAGATCCAGAAAGCGAACGGCAGCTTTGCGCAGGAACGCTCGGCCGCGGTGACGCGCAGCCTGCAGACGGTGCAGTATAATCCCGAACGCAGCGACGATAAATGGATCCAGGCCGCGCTGACGATCGAGGGCAAGATCGGCAATTGGGACCTGACCGTCACCGGCGGTCACCTGCGCCGCAAGACGCTGACCGACAGCGACTATTCGGACTATGCCTATTTCTACGACGCGCTCAATGGATCGGCCGAATATCTTTACGACAACAACGGCGACCAGATCAGCCCGAACCAGTATATCGAGGGCATCGACCGCTATCGCCGCAACTTCGGCGAAATCCGCGTCGCCTCGCCCGCCGACGCGCGTATCCGTTTTATCGGCGGGCTGTTCTATCAGCGCCAGTCGCACAATATCGAGCAGAATTATATCATCGACGGCCTGTCCGACGATCTGCAGGTTCCCGGCACCAACGACGATATCTGGTACACCAAGCAGCTCCGCGTCGACCGCGACTATGCGGCGTTCGGCGAACTCAGCTTCGACATCACCGACAAGCTGACACTGACCGGCGGCGGCCGTCTCTACAAGTTCGACAACAGCCTCGTCGGTTTCTTCGGCTACAACAACCCCGGCTTCAGCAGCAACCCCGTCTATGCATGCCAGGGGCCGCCGATCGTCGACGGCTCGCCGTGCACCAATCTCGACAAGCGGACGAAAAAGACGGACTTCATCCACAAACTGAACCTGACGTACAAGTTCACCGACGATGTGATGATGTACGCGACGTGGTCACGCGGCTTCCGCCCCGGCGGGATCAACCGGCGCGGCTCGCTGCCGCCCTATGGCTCCGATACCCTCGACAATTATGAACTCGGGTGGAAAACGAGCTTTGGCCCGGTCCGTTTCAACGGCGCGGTCTATCAGGAGGACTGGAACAATATCCAGCTCTCCTTCCTCGGCGCCAACGGCCTCAGCGAGGTCCGCAACGCAGGTATCGCACGAATCCGCGGGATCGAGGCCGACGTCAGCTATCGCTCGGGTGGCTTCTCGCTCGGCATGGGCGGCAGCTACAATGACGCGACGATCCGCCGCGACTTCTGCGCAATCGCCAATGCGACCTTCGACTGCACGACACCGGACAACAGCGAACTGGCCCCGGCGGGTTCGCGACTGCCGGTGACCGCGAAGTTCAAGGGCAATGCCGTTGCGCGCTATGAATTCCCGATCGGCGGAATGGACGGCCATGTCCAGTTCGCGGTCAACCATATCGGCAAACGGCGGTCGGACCTTCGCACCCTCGAAAACGACATCGTCGGCGATTTCAAAGCCTATACGACCGCCGATTTCAGCATCGGGGTGAAGGGCGAGGGATGGAACGCAGAACTGTTCGCAACCAACCTGTTTGACAGCCGCGGCGTGATCAACAGCGCGGTCCAGTGCGGCGAAACGGTGTGCGGCGACGCCGATGGTGTCACGGAAAATGGCGGGGTCTTCTACGACAATGTCATCCGCCCGCGCCTGATCGGGATCAAGGTCAGCAAGGATTTCTGACCGGGTGACCGACACCGCAACCAACAGCGAAGGGCCGGGCCAAAAGCTCGGCCTTTTGATGTGCATCGCACTCGGCATGGGCAATATGATCGGATCGGGGGTGTTCCTGCTCCCGCGCGATCTCGCCCCGCTCGGCTGGAATGCGATCATCGGATGGGGCGTATCGATCGCGGGCACCCTGTGCCTCGCCGTCGTCTTCGCGCGGCTTGCCAGACGATTGCCCGAAGGGTGCGCCGCCTTCACCTATGCCGCCTCGGCTTTCGGCCCCGGAACCGGCTTTATCGTCGCGTGGAGTTACTGGATCAGTTGCTGGACCGTCGTCGCGACGCTGGCGGTCGCAGCGATCAGCAACATGTCGATCCTGATGCCGTGGCTCGGCGAGAAGGGCGCGGCGCCGGCGTTGATCGCCATCGGCTGCATCTGGTTCTTCACGCTGGTCAACCTGTTCGGCGTTCGCCGCGCGGGCGGCGCGCAGCTGCTGACGCTCGGGCTCAAGCTGATCCCGGTCATCGGCGCCGTGCTCGTCGGGGTCTGGGCGCTCGGAACCGGCACGGTTCCACCGCCGACCATGGCCGGCACACAGCCGGTCAGCCTGTCGGGCGTGAGTTCGGCGGCGACGCTGACGTTGTTCGCGCTGCTCGGTTTCGAAAGCGCCTGCGTCGTCAGCGATCGCGTCAAGGATCCCGAACGCACGATCCCGCGCGCGACGGTGATCGCGGCAGCCGCGGTCGGCCTCCTCTACCTGCTGTCGTGCACCACGGTAACGCTGCTCGTGCCGATCGAAACGCTGCATCAGTCGAACGCCGCCTATGCGACCTTCTTCTCGCGGCTCGTCAATCCGGCGGCGGGCGATATCGTCGCGCTGTTCGCCGCGATTGCCGCGCTCGGCGCGCTCAACGGCTTCGTGCTGTTGCAGGGCGATATTCCGCGCGACCTCGCGCACCGGCGCCTGCTCCCCGCCGCCTTCGCGCGCGACAATAAATTCGCGTCGCCGTGGATCACCCAGATCGTGTCGAGCGGGCTCGCGAGCGTGATCGTCTATGCCAATTATTCGCGCGGACTCGCCGACCTTTTCGCCTTCATGGTCAAGGTGACGACCTCGACCGCGATCATCCTCTATATCGTCGGCGCCGCCGCCGCGCTGCTGCTCGAGCGGCGCGGCGCGATCAAGGTTTCGGCAGGCTTTGCCGCGGCGACGATCATCGGCTTCCTCTACAGCGCCTGGGCCTTTTACGGCGCCGGGCTGGAAGCGAGCCTTTGGAGCCTTGCGATGACTGCCGCGGGCCTGCCGATCTACCTTGTCATGCGGCGATCGGCGTCGGCCTCAACGCCATCGGGGCGCGAAGAAGCTCCGGTCGCGTAGGATCACCTCGGCGGCATTGTGGCCCGGCGCGCCGGTAACCCCGCCGCCCGGATGCGTGCCCGCGCCGCACATATAGAGTCCCTTCACCGGCCCGCGATAGCCGCCGTTGCCGAGCAAGGGACGCGCGGCCCACAGCTGGTCGAGGCTCATATTGCCGTGCATGATGTCACCGCCGACGAGCCCGAACTTGCGTTCGAGCCCCTTGGGCGAGAGGCGCGTCTGGGCGATGATGCTGGCGCGAAAACCCGGCGCATGTTTTTCGACCGTGTCGATGATGGCATCGGCCGCCGCCTCTTCCTCCTTGTCCCAATCGCGACCGTCCGGAAGCTCGGGCGCGAACTGCTGGCAGAAGAGGCTCGCGACATGCTGGCCCGGCGGGGCTAGGCTGTCGTCAACGGTCGAGGGGATCAGCATCTCGACGATCGGCGCCTTCGACCAGCCATGCTGCTTCGCGTCGAGGAAGGCGCGGTCCATATAGTCGAGCGTCGGCGCGAGGATGATCCCCGACTGGTGATGCTCGCCCGGTTCGGGCAGGCAGGTGAATTTCGGCAGTTCCGACAGCGCGACATTCATGCGGAAGGTGCCGCTGCCCGCCTTGAAGCCCTTGATCCGGCGTTCGTAACCCGCCGGCAGGTCGGACGCATCCATCATCCGCTCGTAAAGCAGCTTCGGGCCGACATTGGCGATCACGCGCGCAGCGGCGATCTCCTCGCCGCCGACAAGCTTCACGCCGACCGCCTTGCCGCCGTCGACAAGCACCTTCGCGACCGGGCTTTCGAGGCTGATCTCGACGCCGAGGTCGCCGCACACCTTCGCCATGATCTCGGTGATCTTGCCCATGCCGCCGACGCTGTGGCCCCACGCGCCCTTCTTGCCGTTCACTTCGCCGAAGACGTGGTGAAGGAGGACATAGGCGCTGCCCGGCGTGTCGGGACTCGCATAATTGCCGACGACGGCGTCGAAGCCGAAGGCCGCCTTGACCGCTTCGCTTTCGAACCAGGCGTCGAGCATCGTGCGCGCCGACTTGGTGAACAGGTCGAGCACGTCGCGCTGCTGTTCAAGGCTGAGCGTCGCGAAGCGCCGCCCCTGCCGCGCGCCGTCGAGAAGCGTGCGGAGACCCTCGCCGACATTGGGCGGAACGCGCAGCGCGAGGTCGCGAAGCAGTTCGGCGACATTTTCGAGCGCGTCATAATATTGCGGCAGCACCTCGGCGTCGCGGGCCGAGAACTTGCGGAACTCGGCCTGCGTGCGTTCGAGGCCCCCGCCGAGCTTCAAATAGCCGCCATCCTCCTGCGGCAGGAAGTTGCTGATCGGGCGTTCGATCACGCGATAGCCGTGATCGGCGAGCTTCATGTCGGCGATCACCTTGGGCTGGAGCAGGCTGACCGTGTAGCTCGCGACCGAATTGCGGAATCCCGGCGCGAACTCCTCGGTCACCGCGGCGCCGCCGACGACGTCGCGCGCCTCGACGATGCGGACCTTGAGGCCCGCGCGTGCGAGGTAGAAGGCGCAGACGAGGCCGTTGTGGCCGGCGCCGATAATCAGGGCATCATAGGCTTTGGTCATTGGAAATCTTTCGCAAGCGGGGATTGGACATGCTGGCGGCCGAAACCGAGGCCGAGGATCCGGCCGGGAATGCGGCGAAGCAGCGGGATGGCGTCGAGCAGGCGCACCGCGAAGGGCACGCGGGTGATTTCGCCGCGCAGCATCGGTTCGATGACGCGCTGATGCGCGAAACGCTGGATCGCCTGCATACGCGTCGTAGGTTTCCAGCGCCGTTCCTGCACCTTGGCCAGCAGCGGGTCGGGATCGGCGCCCGCGGCGAGCGGTGCGGCGAGGATGTTCGCGGCCGCGACCGCATCCTGCACCGCGAGATTGATCCCGACGCCGCCGACGGGCGACATCGCATGCGCCGCGTCGCCGAGCGCGAGCAGGCCGGGACGCGACCAGCGCGTCAGCCGGTCGAGCGCGACCGAGAGCAGCTTGACGTCGTCGAAGCTCTGGATCGCGGCGATCCCGGCAGCAAGACCGGGTGCGATTTCGACGATCCTGTCGCGAAAGGCCCCAATGCCGCGCGCCTCGATCGGCGCGAAGCCGTCCTTTTCGATGATCTGCGCGCATTGCCAATAATCGCCGCGCGGGATCGCGACGACCATGCCGCCCTTGTCGATCGTGCCGAGCGCAACCTCGGACATGTCCATGCCGGTCGGGACCGGAATGCGAAACCACAGCACGTCCATCGGCGCGCCAAGGTCTTCGAGCGGCAGGTCGGCGGCTTCGCGCAGCACCGAGCGGCGCCCGT
Organism: Sphingopyxis sp.; assembly: GCF_036402335.1. Taxonomy (GTDB): domain Bacteria; phylum Pseudomonadota; class Alphaproteobacteria; order Sphingomonadales; family Sphingomonadaceae; genus Sphingopyxis. The sequence continues at coordinate 14,209 of NZ_DASWTD010000362.1, forward strand.
CGGCGGCAATAACGAGCCGCGCGGGCAGCGTCTCGCCGCTCGCCAGCGTCACGCCCATGACGCGATTTGCCGCGTCGTAATTCAGCCCCGTCGCCTCGGTCGACATGCGGAGGTCAAAGGTCGGATATTTCCGGCCCTGCCCCGCGATGAAATCGAGCAGGTCCCATTGCGGCATCATCGCGACGAAGCGCGCCGCCACGGGCAGATGCTTCATCGTCGCGATCGTATATTGGCCGCCGAGCAGGTTCAGCGTCATCGTGTCGATCGCGGCGTGCGGTTCCGCGAGCAATTCCTCGAGCAACCCGATCTCGTTGAACAGTTCGAGCGTCGAGGGATGCACGGTATCGCCGCGGAAATCGCGGAGGAAATCGGCGTGCTTTTCGAGGATCGTGACGGGTACGCCGGCGCGCGCGAAGAGCAGACCCGCAACCATGCCCGCGGGTCCGCCGCCGACGATGACGACCGGATCGCTCATACTCCCCTCCTCCCGTACAAAGCGGTTAGCGGCTCCACCCCGGCGGCGGGGCATGCTCCTGCCGCGCTTCGGGGATCAGGTCGCGCATCCGCGAACAGAAATGCTTGAGGCAGACTTCCTTGTCGCTGAGCGGCCCCATGGTGAAGCTTTTCGACTGCATTCCCTGCTGGACGCGCGTGATCAGTTCGGTGTCCTCGGCGTTGACCTGACGGTTGATACGCGAGTTGAGGTAGCGCGCGGCCTTCATCTCGCGGCGCTCATCGGGGAGCACATAGGAGATTTCGCGGATCAGGCAGGTCGTCGGCCCGGTCGGCAGCCATTGCATGAAATCGACCTGGTCGGGATAGATGTCGAATGCGACGTTGGGCCAGAGCTTGAAATAGAGCCAGTGACGCTGATTCGCCTCGGGCAAATGCGGGACCGGCGGCAGCAGGCGCTGGTACATGCGTTCGGACCAGTTCACCGACGGCCGGTCGATCAGGTCGCCCCACATGCGATCGACGCGTTCCTCCGCCTCGACTCCATAGCTTTTGCCGAACAGGCGCGTGAGGCCGGGGTGCGCGACGGGGATGTGCAGGCCGTCCGAATAATTGTCCCCGACATTTTTCCAGTTCACCTCGCGCGGGCGCAGCGTGACGCGGCCGAGCGCGCCGAGGTCCTCGAAGCGATAGGGGGCGATTTGTGCCTCATAGGGTGCCATCATCGAGGCGACCGACGGGCCGCCGTCATCCTCGAGCCGGACGAACCAGAAGCCGCGCCATTGTTCGAGACCGACGGGAACGAGCCCGGCCTTGCCCTTGTCGAGCGTCGGATAGCTCGCCGAATCGGGGACGCCGGTCAGCCGTCCGTCGAGTTCGTAGGTCCAGGCATGATAGGGACAGACAAGCTTTTTGGCGCAGCCCACGGCGCCGTCGACAAGGCGCGAGCCGCGGTGGCGGCAAACATTGGTGAAGGCACGCACATGGCGATCGGTCCCGCGCACGAGAATCACGCTTTCGCCGCAATAGTCGATGCTGTGCCAGTCGCCGACGTTCGGGATATCGCTGTCGTGGCACACGACCTGCCAGCTCGGGCGGAAGATGCGCTCCATTTCAGCGGTGTAGAAATCGGGATCGCTGTAGGTCCACGCAGGCAGCGACCAACCGTCGAGCGGGTCCAGATTCGAATCGCGAAGCGGTGCAGTTGCCATGTCTCGTTCCTTGTTGTACAATCGTATAACAGTATGCAACCCGTTCGCCAAGCCTTTACGCGCGAAAGCGCCGACGCCCGCCGGGCCGACCTGATCGACGCGACCGCGGCGTGCCTCGCCGAACATGGCCTTGCGGGAACGAATGTTCGCGCCATCTGCGCAAAGGCGGGCGTCTCGCCGGGACTGCTGCGCCATTATTTCGGCGGCATCGACGATCTGGTGGCGGCAACCTACGAAGCGACGAGCGACCGCATGGACGCGATTTTCGCCGCCGCGGTCGACGGCGCGGGGACCGATCCGCGCGCGCGCCTCTCTGCCTATCTGACCGCGAGCTTCCGCCCGCCGGTCACCGATCCCGAACTGCTCGGCGCGTGGACAGCCTTCTGGGCGCTCGCGCGCAGCGACGCGCGGATGGCCGACATCCACGCGGCAAGCTATGCCGGCTATCGCGCACGGCTTGGCGAATTGCTGGTCGCGTGCGGCGCGACCGACGCCGAGCGGCTCGCGATCATGCTGACCGCGATGGTCGACGGCCTGTGGCTCGAACTGTCGCTCGACTCGACAAGCTTCGGCGCCGGGGCGGCAGTCGCGATGGTCGAGCGCGCGGTCGCCGCGCTCGTCTGACCCCTATTTCGACAGGTCGCGCAGCAGGCTGTCCCAATGCGCGAGCGCGGGGGCGATCGCATCGACCGGGACGCGTTCGTTGAGGCCGTGGGCGTAGCTGTCGCTGGCCTTGCTGAACAAGCCCGCAACGCCATAGCTCGGCACGCCCTGGATACGGAAATGATAGCTGTCGGTCGCGCCCGCGCTCATCGACGGGATGATCGGCAGGCCGGGTGCGCGCGCATGGACCGCCTTCGTCACCGCTGCGACGACGTCGGGGCGCAGCGGCGAAGCGTCGCTCGCGCTCGCATCGGGATCGGTGTTCACCTTGACCGCGGGGTCGGCAATCACCTTTTCGAGTTCGGCGCGCACCGTTTCGACCGGCACCCCGGGGAAGATGCGGCAGTTGATGTTCGCGGTCGCGCGCTGCGGCAGTGCATTTTCGGCATGCCCGCCTTTGGTCATGGTGGGCACGCACGTGGTGCCGATCTGGCCGACATATTCGGGGTCGGCACGGATCGCGGCGATGGCCTTCGCGTCGGCGGGGTTGGCGGCAAAGGCCCTGAGCGCCGCGCCGATGTCGCCGCCGACCTGGTCGGCGACGATCGGCATGCCGACCTTGGTCAGTTCATTCTGTTGCGGCGTGAAGCGATAGGCGCCGACCTTGGCGAGCGCGTTCGACAGCTGGACGATCGCATTGGTGTCCGACGGACGCGAGCTGTGGCCGCCGGGGTTGGTCACTTCGAGCGTGAAATCGGCATAGGTCTTTTCGCCCGCCTGCAGTCCATAATATTTGGGCTTGCCGTCCTCGCCGATCGTGCCGCCGCCGCCGTCGCCGTTCAATGCAAATTCGGCGCCCTTATATTTCGCCGCAAGCGCGCGCGTCGTCGTCATCGACGTTTCCTCGTCGCCCGACAGCAGCAGGATGATCGAGCGCTTCGGCTTGAAGCCCTCTTTCTTGAGCTGCGCCATCGCCGCGACCATCATCGAGACGTCGAACTTGTTGTCCTCCGACCCGCGCCCGAAGATATAGCCATTCTCCTCGACCGGCACGAACGGGTCGCGCGTCCAGTCCTTCGGATCGGCTTCGACGACGTCCATATGGCCGAGCAGCACGATCGGCTTGCCCTTCCCCGTCCCGGCGAGCGTCGCGGCGAAGGTCGCGGTCTCGCCCATCGGCGTGATCTCGATATCGCCGTCGGCATAGCCCGCCGCTTTCAATATGCTCGCATAATAGGCGGCGAGCTTCGGCACCTGCCCGCGCCCCTCGACCGTCGGGATCGCGATACTGTCCTTCAATATCTTTTTCGCGGCGTCCGCATCGGCCGGTTTGGCGTGGACGGGCGCGGCGGCGATCAGGGCGGCGGCGAGGGCGAGCGGGGCGATAGGCATGCGCATGGGAGCATGCCTAAGCGGTATCGTATACGGACGGCAAGCACCAAAATCGTCGCTCCGCCTTTCGGCCTAGATGTCCGCGTCGTCATCCTTCGGCTTGCGAATCTCGGTGACGAGCAGCTTGTCGATCTTGCGGCCATCCATGTCGACGATCTCGAAACGCCAGCCCCTGTCGGTAAAGCGTTCGCCTTCCTTTGGCAGATGCTTGAGGATGGCGAGGGCGTGACCCGCCGCGGTCGCATAATCGCGATCGTCGCCAAGTTCGATCCCCAGCCTTTCGGCCATCTGGTCGGCGGGCATCGACCCCGCGATCAGCAGGCTGCCATCCTCGCGTTCGACGACGAACGGCTCGCTGCCGATATCCTGGTCGGAGGCAAATTCGCCGGCGATCGCGGCGAGCAGGTCGGCGGGCGTGACGAGACCTTCGAAATGGCCGTATTCATCGTGGACAAACAGCATCGGCACGTCGGCGACGCGGAGCGCCTCGAGCGCGTCCATCGCATCGATCTGGTCGTGGATGACCTTTGCCGGACGCATCAACTGCTCCAGATCGAGCACCTCGCCCTGGAACAGCGCCGCGGCGATATCGCGCGCCTGCACGACGCCGACGATATCGTCGACCGATCCGCGCGCGACCGGCAGGCGGCTGTGCGGCGTTTCGAGCAATTTGTCGCGCACGCCGCGCGCATCGAGCGAGATATCGACCCAGTCGACATCCTTGCGCGGCGTCATCACCTCGCGTACCGGCCGGTCGGCAAGGCGCACGACCCCCGAGATGATCGCGCGCTCGCTTTCCTCGATCACCCCCGACTTCGATGCCTCGGCGACGATCAGGTGGAGTTCCTCGGCGGTGACCCGGTCTTCCGATTCGCGGTTGAGACCGAGCAGGCGGAAAACAAGCGCCGAACTGGCGTCGAGCAGCCAGACGAGCGGCGCACCGATTTTCGACAGCCAGTACATCATCGGCGCGACGATGATCGCGATCCGTTCAGGCGCGCGCAGCGCGAATTGCTTGGGCACCAGTTCGCCCGCGATCAACGAGGCATAGGTCGTGAGCGCGATGACGACGGCGAAAGCAACCGACAAGGCCGTCTCTGCGTCGAGACCGAGCACGGCCTGCAGGCGCTCTGCCACGGGTTGACCGAGACTGGCACCCGAATAGGCGCCCGTCAGCACCCCGATCAGCGTGATCCCGACCTGCACCGTCGAAAGGAACCGCCCCGGATCGGAGGCAAGCTGACGCGCGATCTTCGCTCCGCGGCTGCCGCGCTTTTCCGCCGCCTGCAGCCGCGGGTCGCGCGCGGAGACGATAGCGAGTTCGGACATGGCGAAAACGCCGTTGAGAAGGATGAGGATCAGAATGATCACAACATCCGACCAGGGAAAAGGGCTCATTGGGCAATACGGCGCATCGGCGCCCGGCCCCTGTCAACTTCGGTCATTTCTTCCCTATAAGCGAAAGTCGCCGCGATGCACAATGGCACGTGGCTGAACGCGCGGCTCAGTCATTGTTCAGCCGGATTCGGGAACCAGAACGGCGGCCATATGTTATCGGCACGACGGGCGGTGTATGCAGGACCAGAAGCAACCGCCGAATAAGGGAGCAAAAAGATGAATAGCAGGACGATCAAGCTCACCATTCTCACCACCATCGGCGCGGTCGCGCTGACCGGCTGCGTCACCGATCCGGTGACCGGCGAACGGAAGATATCGAAGGCCGCGATCGGCGGTGTCGGCGGCGCGCTCGGCGGCTATCTGCTCGGCGACCTCATCGGCGGCAAGAACAGCCGTACCGAGGAAATCGTGGGGGCAGGCATCGGCGCGGTCGCCGGCGCGGGCGTCGGCTATTATATGGACCAGCAGGAAAAGAAGCTGCGCGAACGCACCGCGGGCACCGGCATCGACGTCGAGCGCCAAGGCGACCAGCTCGTTCTCAACATGCCCGGCGACGTCACGTTCGACCTCAACAGCGCGATGGTGAAATCGCAGTTCCGCAGCGCGCTCGACAATGTCGCATCGACGCTCGCCGAATATCCGAGCACCTATATCGACGTTTATGGTCACACCGATTCGACGGGCAGCGACACATACAATCAGGGCCTGTCCGAACGCCGCGCCGCATCGGTCGCCGACTATCTTGCCGGCCGCGGCATCCAGCGCGCGCGCATGGCAACGCTCGGCTATGGCGAATCACAGCTCAAATGCACGCCCGAACGCAGCGAGGCCGATTATCAGTGCAACCGCCGCGTCGAAATCCGTATTGCACCGGTCACGCAGGCCGACGTCAACGCGGCGCGGTAAGAGCTTCCATTCCCGTGGAACAGAAAGGGCGTCGCCTGCGGGCGGCGCCCTCTTTCTTTGGGGCCTCGCCGAACGGCCGTGCTACTATCGCGTCAGCCTTCCGCGGAGACCCGATCATGGCCCTGCCACCGCCCTGCCCCGAAATCCCCGTCCGCGACCTTGCGGCCGCACTCGCCTATTATCAGAACCAGCTGGGGTTCACGGTCGACTGGTCCGACGAACAGCTGGGGCTAGCCGGCGTGTCGCAAGGCGAAGCGCGCCTGTTCATCGCAGACGCGGTCTATCGCTCGGGGCTCGGCAATACCGCGCCGCTCGTCCTCTGGATCAATCTCGCGAACCGCGCCGAGATCGATGCGCTGCACGCGCGCTGGACCGCGGCGGGCGCGGAGATCGTCACCGATCCCGAAGCGAAGCCGTACAAGCTCTACGAATTCTTCGCCCGCGATCCCGACGCCAATATCCTGCGCGTCTTCTATGATTTCGGCGGGGAAGCGGCCTGACGCTCAGGCCAGTGAGGGAAAGCTCGCCTTGAGCCCGTCGATCACGAACTGCGCCGCGAGTGCCGCCAGCAGCACGCCAAGCAGGCGCGTGATGACCGCTTCACCCTTGTTGCCGATCAGACGCATCAACGGTCCCGCCGAGAGCAGCGCGGCGAGCGTCAGCAGCAGCACGAGCAGCAGCGCGCCAAAGATCACGAACGCGCGGTCGAGCCCGTTGTTCTGCGACACGAGCAGCATCACCGATGCGATCGATCCCGGCCCCGCGAGCATCGGCATCGCCATCGGAAAGACCGACACATCCTCGATCTCGGGGGTCGCGATCACCTTTTCGGCGCGCTGCTCGCGGCGTTCGGTGCGCTTTTCGAACACCATGTCGATCGCGATGATGAACAGCATGATCCCGCCCGCGATGCGGAAGCTGTCGAGGTCGATGTGGAGGAAGCTGAGCAGCGCCTCGCCGAACATCGCGAAGAAGACGAGAATCAGCCCGGCGATTACCGTCGCGCGGATCGCCATCGAGCGCCGCTGTTGCGCACTGGCGCCGGTGGTCAGGCTGGCGTAGATCGGCGCACAACCCGGCGGGTCGATCACGACGAACAGCGTGACGAAGGCCGAGATGAAAAGGTCGATCACGGCTGTTTGGGCGCCCCGACCCGGTCGTCGATGACGGTGGCCATGGCTTTGCCGTCCCACAGGCGGATCGTCACCTGGCGCGACTTGTCGGCGCGAACGGTCGATGTCCAGCTGAGCGTCTGGTCGGGCGACAGGCCGACCGCCATATCATCTCCCTCTGCCCCCGCCTCGATCGGCACGGCGGGGCGCGAACCGCAGACCGCCTGCTTCGATGCGATGAATTCGGGTGCCTCGCGCGCCGAACCCAGTTCGTCACCATGGTCGAGAATCCAGTTGATCTTGCCGCTCCTGGGATCGCGCAGCCAGACGGTGGTGAAAAAGCCGTTCGCGGCTCCCTTCTGCCATGCACCGGTCGTCACGCCGGCATTGCCGTCGCAACTGACATAGACGGCATGCGGCTGCCACTTCACTGCTTCGGCGGGGTCCTTCTGCGACTTCAGCCAGTCACGCGCCTTCACGCGCTGGGGCACGAACATCACCGCTTCCGGCGCGGCGGTTTCGCGAAACGCGGTCCACTGGCCCTTTTCCTGCGCCAGCCGGGCGAAGCCGATTTCCGCCGCAATGAACGCGCTGGGATTCGGCCCGAGCGGGCGGTTGCGGATATCCCCCTGATCGCCGCAACCCGCGAGCAGCGACAGGGCAAGGACGGGAGCCAGCAGGCGCATCAAAAACCCTCCGGATCGGCCAGCCCCGCGCGGCGGTGCGCGGCGACGAGCGTGTTGCGCAGCAGGCAGGCGATGGTCATCGGGCCGACGCCGCCGGGAACCGGCGTGATCGCATCGGCGACCATCGCCGCTTCGGCATAATCGACATCGCCGACGAGCCGGCCCTTCGCCGCGCCTTCGGCGGGCGGCAGGCGGTTGATCCCGACGTCGATCACGACCGCGCCGGGCTTGATCCAGTCGCCCTTCACCATTTCGGCGCGGCCGACCGCCGCGACGACGATGTCGGCACGGCGGACGAGGCCCGGCAGATCCTTCGTGCGGCTGTGTGCCATCGTGACGGTGCAGTTGGCGCCGAGCAGCAATTGCCCCATCGGCTTGCCGACGAGGATCGAGCGGCCGACGACGATCGCATCCTTGCCCGACAGGTCGCCAAGCCGGTCCTGCAGCAGCAGCAGGCAGCCATAGGGCGTGCACGGCACCATGCCCGCAATGCCGAGCGCGAGGCGACCGGCGCTGACAGGGGTCAGCCCGTCGACATCCTTGTCGGGATCGATCGTCGCGACCGCCGCCTGCTCGTCGAGATGACCGGGCAGCGGCAACTGGAGCAGGATCCCGTCGACGGCCTCGTCGGCATTGAGTTGACAGAGCATGGCTTCGACCTCGGCCTGCGAGGCGCTGGCGGGCAGGCGATGTTCGAAGCTTTCCATGCCCGCAGCGATCGTCGCCTTGCCCTTCGACCCGACATAGACCGCACTCGCCGGGTCGTCGCCGACGAGTACGACCGCGAGGCCCGGCGCACGGCCTGTCGCGGTTTTAAAAGCCGGAACCGCATCGGCGATCCGCTCGCGCAAACCTGCCGCGAAAGCCTTGCCGTCGATCACATGCGCCCCCGCGGCCATCTCAGATCGCTCCGCTGTTCATGCCGAGCGTATAGAGATAGGAAATCACCGGTCCCTGGAGGATGATGATCAGGATCAGCACGAGCATCGGGGTCAGGTCGAGCCCGCCGAAATCGGGCATGATGCGCCGGAAAGGGCGATAGAGTGGTTCGGTAATCCTCTCGAGCACCTGCCAGAGCTGGCGAACGAAATCATTATGCGTGTTGATGACGTTGAACGCGATCAGCCAGGACATCACCGCCTGGACGATGATGATCCACCACAGGATATTGAGCAGGATCGACAATATTTGAAGAAGCATCAGGTACATCGAGGTCTCCGGCCGACATGGGTCGCTTTCGCGCCCTCTTAGCGGTGAATGAGCGTGCCCGCACCCCTTGCGGTGAAAATTTCCAGCAACATCGCGTGCGGAATGCGGCCATCGAGGATGACCGCTGCCTCGACCCCGGCGTCGACCGCTGCGACGCAGGTCTCGACCTTCGGAATCATGCCGCCGGTGATCGTCCCGTCCTGTTTCAGTTCCTCGATCGCCGGGCGGTCGAGGTCGGTGAGCAGCGCACCCGACTTGTCGAGCACCCCCGCCACGTCGGTGAGCAGGAAGAAGCGTTTTGCACCCAGCGCGCCGGCGATCGCACCCGCCATCGTGTCGGCGTTGATATTATAGGTCGCGCCGTCGGTGCCGAGCGCGACCGGCGCGACGATCGGGATAAAATTGTCGTTGGTCAGATTGACGAGGATCGTCGGGTCGACCGCCACCGGCTCGCCGACGAAGCCGAGGTCGACGTGCCGCTCGATCCCCGAATTGGGGTCGGGCTCGGTACGGCTGACCTTTTCGGCGAGGACGAGGTTCGCATCCTTGCCCGAAATGCCGACCGCGCGGCCGCCGAGCGCCGCGATCCAGCTGACGATTTCCTTGTTGATCTTGCCCGCAAGGACCATCTCGGCGACTTCGGCGGTCGCGGCGTCGGTGACGCGCAGCCCGCCGACAAAGGTCGATTCAATCCCGAGCTGCTTCAGCATCGCGCCGATCTGCGGTCCGCCGCCGTGAATGACGACCGGGTTGATGCCGACCGCCTTCAGCAGCACGACATCCTCGGCGAAGTCGCGCTGCGCCTCGGGGTCGCCCATCGCATGGCCGCCATATTTGATTACGAAGGTCTCGCCCGCATAACGCTGCAGATAGGGCAGCGCTTCGACCAGCGTTTCGGCCTTGGCGAGGAGGTCGGGCATTTTCGAGGGATCGGTCATCGACATCATCCGGCGTTCTTTGCATCCAGGTTACGGCCAAGCGCGACAAGGCCGGTGATCACGAAGGGAATGACGACCACCGACAGCGTCACCTTGGCGAGCATCTGACCGCCCATCAGGTTGGCGATCGGAAACACGCCGTAAAAGGCAATCGTCACGAACAGCAACGTGTCGACGACCTGGCTGAGCGCGCTGGCGATCGCACCGCGGATCGCGATCCATGTCGCCCCCGTCCCCGCGCCTTCGCGTCCGCGAAGCTTGCTGAAGATCGTGACGTTCAGGAATTGCGAGGTGCCATAGGCCACGATCCCCGCGGCCATCAGGCGCGGGCTTTGCCCCAGGATCATGTCGAACGCCGCGAGCCGTTCGGGCTGCATTTCGGGCGAGGCCGGCAGCGCCAGCACCAGCGCGGTCAGCATGATCGACAGGACGAGCGGCACAAAACCCCAGAGCACGAGCCGGTTTGCCACCGATTGCCCGTGCAACTCGGATACCGCGCTCGACAGGGCGACGAGGATCAGGAAGGCGAAGATACCCGCCTCGACCGCGAGCCAGCTCCCCAGCGCGACCTGCTTGTTCCCCAGCACCCCGGCGAGCACGACCATGCCGCCATAGACGATCGAGAAAAGGAAGAGCGAGGGCGAAAGCGTACGCGGAAGCGCCGCCGAAGTCGGTTCGGTCATGCCGCCCGATAGTCGGTTTTGCAGGTGCTGGAAAGTCCGAGAAACACGGCTGGCCGCGCGGCTCTTGCCCAGACGCCAAAGCCCGCTAGACAGGCCCATTGGACTTGCGGGGGACGCACGGAAATTATGGAACGCCTGATCGGTTTGCTCGGTATCGTCGCATTGCTCGCGATTGCCGTGCTTTTTTCGTCGAACCGTCGCTGGATTCGCCCGCGCATCGTCATTCCCGCTTTCCTGCTCCAGGCGGGTTTCGCCGTGCTCGTGATCGGCACGCCGTGGGGCCGCGCGGTGATCCAGGCAATGTCGAACGGCGTCTCGAACCTCCTGAGCTATGCCGACGAAGGCACGAGATTCCTGTTCGGCGACGTGCTGACGCAGGCACCCTATGGCAAGGCGGTGTTCGCGATCGGCGCGCTGCCCGTGATCATCTTCTTCGCCTCGCTCATTTCGGTTCTCTATTATCTCGGCATCATGCAGCTGATCATCAAATGGGTCGGCGGTGCGATCCAGAAGGTCACCGGCATCACCAAGGTCGAAAGCCTCGGCGCGGCGGCGAACATCTTTGTCGGCCAGTCCGAATCGCCGCTCGTCATCCGGCCGTACCTCGCCGGCCTGACCCCGCCGCAGCTGTTCACCGTGATGACCGTCGGCATGGCCGGCGTCGCGGGAACGATCCTCGGCGCCTATGCCGGGATGATCGGCCCGCATCTCCTGCCCTATCTGCTGGCCGCGAGCTTCATGTCGGCGCCCGGCGGCATATTGATGGCCAAGATCATGATGCCCGACGATCCCAAGGACATCGGCATCGAACCGATCGTGATGCCCGAGGCGAGCCATGACGAGGAAAAACCCGCCAACATCATCATGGCGGCGGCGCAGGGCGCGCAGACCGGCGTCAAGCTGGCGGTCGCGGTCGGCGCGATGGTGATGGCGTTCGTCGCGCTCGTGGCGCTCGCCAATGGCATCCTCGCCGGCATCGGCGGCTGGTTCGGCGTGGACGGCCTGTCGTTCCAGGCGATCATCGGCGCGATCTTCCGCCCGGTGATGTGGCTGATGGGCGTACCATGGGAAGAAAGCGCGACCGTTGGCGGGCTGTTCGGCAGCAAGGTCGTGCTCAACGAATTCGTCGCGTTCATCGATCTCGGCCGCGCGCAGGGCGACATGTCGATGGCGGCGGTCGCGATCGCGACCTTTGCGCTCTGCGGTTTCGCCAATTTCAGCTCGATCGCGATCCAGATGGCGGTGACCGGCGGGCTCGCCCCGAACCAGCGCCCGATGATCGCCAAGCTGGGGCTCAAGGCGCTGCTCGCGGGCAGCCTGTCGAACCTGATGTCGGCGGCGCTCGCCGGGCTGATGCTGGGCATTGCGCCGCCGCTGGCGGCCCCGCCTCCGCAGTCCGCGACGCCCGTGGCGGCGCCTGCGCCCACGACCGCCGCCCCGGCGAAGGCTCCCTGACCTGCCGCTGCGGCGCCCGGGAGCTGGCCGGCGCCATTTGGGAGAATTTGCAAGCCGCCCCTGAATGACGTAAACTTCGGGAACATAACGGATCCCGGTCGCATTCGCCAACAGGGAGGTTGTATGAAAACCGCTTATCGTTTGTCGATCCTTGCCGCGGCTGCGGTGTCGATAGGGGCGGGTTTCCTCGCCACTTCCCATGCCCAGACCGCCGAGACCGAGCGCTATCGCCCCGAGCGTCCTCCCGAAGCCACCATCTATCGCGACGCCGGTTACCGCGGCCCCGCGGTGTTCATCGGCGAGGCAAAATCCAACCTCGGCCTCGCGTGGCCGGTCAATTCGGTCCGCGTTCCGAACGGACGCTGGGAATTGTGCGAAAAAACGCGGTTTCGCGGCAATTGCCGGACGGTCGACCGCGACACGCCGATGCTGAACAACGTCCTGCGCGGCCTCACCATCCAGTCGATCCGTCCAGTTGGTTCGGGCGGCGGCGGCTGGAACCCCAATCCGCCTGCCAACGACCAGGTTGCGCGCGGCAATTTCGCCGAATTCCACACCCAGCCGGCGGAGCGCAATTATCGCGTACTTGCCTGTACGCGCGGTTCGGCGACCACCAATTGCGCGGCGCAGACCGCCGACAGCTGGTGCCGTTCGATCGGCTGGAACGGATCGGCGCGCGAGCATATGGAAACCGTCAGCGGGCGGGTCTACCTCGCCGACGTGCTGTGCGTCCGTTCGGGCTATTGAGGAGAATGGCGATGACGAAGACGATCGCGTTGCTGGCGGCCGCCGGCACGGCGCTGGTTCTTGCCGGCTGTTCGTCGGTGCCGCGCACCACCGGCACCAGCTATGATTGCAATGGCGGAACGCGGCTGAAGGTCGACTATGTCGGCAGCACCGCCATCGTTCGCGTCAACGGCCGCCGTTCGCTGGTGCTGAAACAGACCCCGTCGACCGGCGGTCAGGTCTATGAAAACAAGAGCGGCGCGCGCCTCCAGCGGAACGGCAACAATGTGACGTGGAACACCGCAGCGCGCAGCGCCGCCGAAAGCTGCCGGGTTGTCTATACGCCGATGTAACGAAAGGGATCAGGGCCGGGCGGGGGGCTTGCAACCGCGCTCGAGTCCGACGCCTTTCAGGAAGCCGCGGCGCACGGTTCCGGCATAGACGGCGAGCGCATAGCGCCGCCGTTCGGCGTTGGCACCCGTGACTTCTCCGATCAGCCCGCGAAAGGGAATGATCCCTCCCGCCACCGTTCCGGCGACGCGACCTGCGGTTTCCTCGCGCTTCTTCGCGCGGTCCTTGTCGACCTGTTCGTTGACGTCGGGCCCGAGCACCTCGTTGAGTTCGCCGATTTCCTGGATGATCGCGGCGCATTTCCCGAGGCCGGCAAGCGAATAGGGGCTTTCCTGGATCGCCAGAAGCTTGGCGGGCACTTCCTTGCCGTCGAACGGCTCGGTCACCGAATTGGCGGTGTCCTTGATCGTCGAATCTTCCGGCGCACCCTGCTGGGCGTATGAATGGACGGGGGCGATCGACGCCGCGGCGGCCAAAGCGATCAACAGGGTAGTACGCATCGTCTTTTCCCTCTCCTGCCGCGTCAATTTGACGTGTGGAATCAACGCACAAATGCCGGTTCGGCTGCATCTATTTCTTCGCAGTATAACCGCCCTCGATGGCTTCGTTTCCGATCGAAGCCGTATCGGCCGCCCAAAAGTCGAAAATGCGCTTGAGTTCGCTGCGCGGCAGTCCTTCGACGACATAAGCGCCGAACATATAGAGCTGCTTCTTGCTGTCCACCCCGACACGGAGCAGGTCGAACTCGTCGTTCATCTGCTGCACCCAGTTCGCCGGCGGAGCGACGACATCGCTGTAGGATGCAACCAGCGTGATATATTTGCAGTCGGCGCCCGCTGTGCAGCCGACGAGGCGCAGTGTCGTACCGAACCCGTCCACCTTGATGTCGACTTCGGGGGTCGTATCGACCTTGCTCAGCGGCCCCGGTTCATACCCCATCGCCTGCAACGTCGCGACGAACGCCGCCGGATTCCTGATGGTCACCGACTGGGCCTGCGCCGGCGCAGCGGCGGCGAAAAGGACTGCCACGGCAGCCGCCAGAATCAAACGCATGATTCCTCCCCCGAACGTCCCGACCCGCGTCAAATCTGCTCCTCGCCATTGCCGCCGTCCAGAAAAATCGGCCAGCGATGGCTCCCTCAAAGCGCCAGCGCGGCCGCCGCGACCAGCGCGCCGATGGTCGGAAAGAAGGTCAAGCCGAAACCGAAGGCGCGGCCCGCCGCGCCGTAAGGATAACCGATCGCGAAAGCGATGCGTCCGGCCACGAACAACGCCACCAGCGCCGCGAGTATCGCCATGCGGTCGGGCGGCAGCACCGACGCGAGGGCCAGATGCGCGGGAACCGCGAGCACGACCTGTTCGAGGGTGTTCCGGAGGATCGCGCGCGACCGGCGAACGGCAGCGCTTTCGGACGGCGACACGCTGCCGCCGATGTCCTCTGCCGATCGAAAGCGCTGGCCCGCGACCCTTCCGATGGCCACCGCGAGGCAGAGCAGCACGGCAAGGTCGAGCCGGAGCGCGAGCACGAGGCGTGCCGCGAGATCGTCGACCCGCGGCAGCCAGCGATCGCCCGACACCCACGCCGCCGTCACGATCAGCGTTGCAAATGCGACCGCGGCAAACACCCCGAGGGCGACACCGCGCTGCGCGCGTGCCAGATCGCGCGGCGCCATCGTTACCGCGTTGGCACAGGCGCCTCGCCCGTCCAGTCGTAAAAGCCGCGTCCGGCCTTTTTGCCGACCCAGCCGGCATCGACATATTGGACGAGCAGGGGAGCGGGGCGGAACTTCGGATCGCCGGTGCCGCTGTAGAGCACGCGAATGATTTCGAGGCAGGTATCGAGGCCGATGAAATCGGCGAGCGTGATCGGGCCCATCGGATGGTTGAGCCCGAGACGGCAGCCCGTATCGATGTCCTGCATCGTCGCGACGCCTTCGCCAAGCGCGAACACCGCTTCGTTGATCATCGGCATCAGCACGCGGTTGACGATGAAGCCCGGCGCGTCGTTGGCGTGGACGATTTCCTTGCCGAGACCGCGGCCGAAGGCCTCGACCGCCTTCAGCGTCGCGTCGCTGGTCGCGAGGCCGCGGATCAGTTCGATCAGCCCCATGACGGGCACCGGATTGAAGAAATGGACGCCGATGAAGCGCGCCGGATCCGGCGCCGCCTGCGCGAGCCGGGTGATCGGGATCGAGCTGGTGTTGCTGGCGAGGATCGCGGTCGCCGATAGATGCTGGCCGACGCTCGCGAAGATCGCGCGCTTGATCTCCTCGCGCTCGGTCGCCGCCTCGATGACGAGATCGGCGGGGGCGAAGGCGCCGTGATCGGCGACCGGGGCGATACGCCCGAGCAGCGCATCGGCGTCGCCCTGTGTCATCTTTTCCCTGGCGACGAGACGTCCGAGCGCCTTGGCGATGCCCGCCTTGCCCGCTTCGGCGCGCGCGAGGTCAATGTCCGAAAGGAGTACGTCATGTCCGGCGCCTGCCGACACCTGCGCGATCCCCGCGCCCATCTGCCCCGCTCCGATAACGCCGACGATCATGATCCTGCCCTTTCGCTTGAAACCGTGGCTGTGCCCCTACGGCTTCGCCACGATGCGTCAAGGGCGAGCAGGGGGGCGATCATCAGGGGGCGGAGCGGAACTCGGTCGCTTCGGCGAGGATCAGCGCAAAAGCCGGATCGGCATCGTCCCACGTTGCGACGGGGGTCCAGCCGCCGGCGCGGAGCAGCAGACTGGCATCGCGCGGGCCATATTTATGGCTGTTCTCGCTGTGGATCGTCTCGCCCTTCGCCATATGATAGGCGCGGCCGTCGATCGTGAAATCCATGTCGCACGCCGCGGCAAGGTGCATCTCGATCCGCGCATGGACGTCGTCCCAGATCGCGCGATGGGTGAAATTGTCGACCGGAATGTCGCCGCCGAGTTCGCGGTTGATCCGCTCGAGCAGGTTGAGGTTGAACGCCGCGGTCACCCCCGCCGGGTCGTCATAGGCGTGCTCCAGTACCGCGATGTCCTTGATACGGTCGACGCCGATCAGCATCAGCGACCCGTCGCCGAGCGCGGCGCGCCAGTTGCGGAGCAGGTCGATCGCGGTGCGCGCGACCATGTTGCCGATCGTCGAGCCCGGAAAGAAGCCGAGTTTCGGGAGCGGGCAGATTTCGCGCGGCAGGTCGACGCGCTGGGTGAAGTCGGCCTCGACAGGGTAGATCGCGAGACCCGGAAACCGCTCCGCCAGCGCCTCGGCACTGTCGCGCAGGAAATCGCCCGAAATATCGACGGGCACATAGGCGGCAGGCTCGATCGCGTCGAGCAGGAGCGGCGTTTTGGTCGAGCTGCCCGATCCCAGTTCGACGACCGCGCGCCCGGGGCCGATCGCTGCGGCGATGTCGGCGGCATGGCGCGTCAAGAGGTCGGTTTCGCTGCGCGTCGGATAATATTCGGGAAGCGCCGTGATATCTTCGAACAGCGCCGAACCGATCGCGTCGTAGAACCAGCGCGCGGGGATCGCCTTCTGCTTTTGCGACAGGCCGGCATGAACGTCGGCGCGAAAGGCGATGTCGATGCCCGCCGCGTCGGCATCGACCTGGCGAAGCTGGCGGACAACACCCATGGTCAAAGATCCCTTGCGAGCCGGACGCCGGTGAACTGCCAGCGCTGGTGGGGGTAGAAGAAATTGCGGTAGGAAGCGCGGAGATGGCCGCGCGGGGTCGCGCAGCTGCCGCCGCGGAGGACGAACTGGCCGCTCATGAACTTGCCATTATATTCGCCGACCGCGCCGGGCGCGGCGCGAAATCCGGGATAGGGGCGATAGGCACTGCCGGTCCATTCCCATACGCTGCCGAACATCTGTTGCAGGCCGGTGTCGCCGCCGCCCCGAACCGGCTGCACCGGCCCGGCGGCATCGAGTTGTTCCCCGCCGCGCGGATCGAAGGCGGCGGCCGCCGACTCCC
>NZ_DASWTD010000363.1:0-4397 GCF_036402335.1 Sphingopyxis sp.
TGCCGGCGCGCGCGCCATAGAGCGCACGGAGCTGGTGCATGTCCTGGAGGATCGGCCAGAGCTGGAGGCCATAGCCGGCCATCAACCCCATCGCGCGCTCCACCGGCTCCAGTCGGCCGAGGGCGGCGAACTCATCGAGCAGGAACAGCACCGGGCGTTCCGGCCGGGCAGGGGAGCGCGCCATATCGGTGACGGCCTGCGCGACCAGCAGCCGCAGCCAGCGAGCATAGGTATCGAGTCGCTCCGGCGGCAGGCACAGGAACACGGTCCCGGGCCGCTCCTTCAGGTCCGCGAAGCGGAAATCGGAGGCGGACGTGCTTTCGACCAGGCGCGGGCTATCGAGAAAGTGGGTGTGGCGCTGCGCCGAGGACAGCACGCCGGCGGCCTCGCGATCGGACTTGCCGAGGTGACGGTTGGCGGCGCGTGCGATCAGGCCGTGCGCGCCGCTGCTGGCTTGCATGTCTGCCAGCAGCGCGGCGAAGCCGGCGGGATCGCGGGTGAGCTTGTCGCGCACGGTGGCGAGCGTCGCGCGGGCAGGGGGTTCGTGGACGACGGTGTGCAGGATCACGCCGGCGATCAGCGCCTTGGCTTCCTCGTTCCAGTGCGCCTCGCCCGATTGTCCCGGCGCATCGTGGACCAGCGCGTCGGCGATCGTCTGCGCATCTTCCGCCAGGTCCGGGCTTGCGGGATCAAGCTGCGCCAGGGGGTTGTAGCGGGCCGCAGGACGCCCGGAGACGCCGAAGGGGTCCAGGCACCACACAGCGCCTTTGCTGGCCCTCCCACGGGCTGTGACGCGGGCATTCTCGCCCTTAGGGGGACCGGTGAGAGGATGGTCGAAAACGTACGCTAAGCGTCCCGGCTTTGCTGGTGGAGGCGCAGCGGCCTGAACCGCTCGCGAGGTTTGTCGATCTCGCCCCAGAGATAGTCGCCGGTGAGGCCGATATGCTCCCAGCCCAGAGGGGCGACGTGGGCGAGCAGCTCGTCGGGCACGTCGACGCCGCTGCCGCGCAGATGACGGACAGCTCGGTCGAGATAGACGGTGTTCCAGAGCGTCATGGCCGCGGTGACGAGGGTCAGGCCGGAGGCGCGATGGCGCTGGTTCTCGAAGGTGCGGTCGCGCAGTTCGCCGAGGCGGTTGAAGAAGATGGCGCGGGCGAGCGCGTTGCGGGCCTCGCCCTTGTTGAGAATGCTGCCGGTGCGACGACGCTGGTCGGGATCATCGAACCAGTCGAGCATGAACAGGGTGCGTTCGATCCGACCTATCTCCCGCAGCGCGCGGGCGACCGAGTTCTGACGCGGGAAGCCCGCCAGCTTGCGGAGCATGACCGAGGCGCTCACCGTGCCGGCGCGGATCGGGGTCAGGACATAGAACGGGCACAGATATACGCTAAGCGTCTCTGCGCGCACTTATGGGTCGACTCTATGCGTCGACGACTCCAGCATTCCAAAGGCATCCATCGGACAGTTGTAGCATCGCCTCTCGTCGCAGAGCCGGCATATCGTCAGCGCCGAGACAGCGTCGTCAGACATCTGCGCAAGTATTGTCTCGGCAATACGTTCCAGCACGAGGCGGTCAGCATTCGAGACATGGCTAAGGATTTCGGATAAAGTCTCGTTTCTTCGTTGCAGGATCGCAGATAGGCGAGTCTCGCCTGCCTCAGTGAGCATCAGCGCTACTGCACGACGGTCCCGTAGCGCTTTGGATCGAACGGCGAACCCGGCTGCAACCAATCGATCGACAAGCCGCACCGTCCCCGCGTGGGACAAGCCTAGCACCCGTCCTAATTCGTCGATCGAAAGACCGGTCGCGTGACCGATGACGACGATCGCCGCGGTGGTTTCGCCACCGCCGGGTATCGTCGGGTCGAATGCCGCCTTCTTAATTCGATCGGTGATGCCCACTGCGAGGGCGCCGAACAGATTGACGAGCCGGTCCGAGAGTACGTTCAAAGGGTTGCCTCATTCATTGCCGGCGCATAGTGTATGCGCAGCGCATATATCACGCCTGTCTAAGCATGAAGGCAGGTCATGCGCCATGATGAAAGCGAGGCACCATGTTTTCGACATTACACATAGCTGAAAAGACGACCGGCTCTCGCGGGTCTCTCGCGTTGCTGCGCTGGGCGCTGGTGGTCATCTTTCTCTGGTTCGGTTGCATGAAATTCACGAGCTATGAAGCGATGGGCATCGCGCCATTGATGAAGAACAGTCCGATCATGAGCTGGATTCCGGCCGTTTTTGGGGTGCAGGGTGGAAGCTATTTTATAGGCACCGTCGAGCTCGCGACGGCCGCTGCGCTGATTATCGGTGCTTTCAACAAGACGGCCTCCGCTCTCGGCGCGGCGATGTCATGCCTGACTTATGCCGTGACACTGACGTTTTTCCTGAGCACGCCTGGCGTCGCCGAGCCGACCGCTGGCGGGTTCCCGGCGATTTCGGCCGGAACCGGACAGTTCCTGTTGAAGGACCTGGTGCTTCTTGCGGCATCAGCGTGCCTTCTACTTGCGTCCATACGGACAGCAGACGCGTGACGGCAAACAGGTGATAGGCGACGCTCCGGACCTGCGCTTTTGCCGAACCATACCCGCCTCAGCCCATAACGATCGACAAACCCTGTCGCTTTGATAGGGTGTTCGAAAACATGCTTTCGAGGGTTTGTCGTACATGCTGGTCGGATATATGCGGGTGTCAACGACCGATGACCGCCAAACGGTCGATCTCCAGCGGGACGCGCTCGTCGCAACCGGGGTCGATCATCGGCATCTCCATACCGACAAGGCATCCGGCGCGCGCGACGACCGACCAGGCCTGAAAGCCTGCCTCGACTATCTGAACGCGGGCGACACACTGATCGTGTGGAAGCTCGACCGGCTCGGACGCTCGCTGCCGCACCTGCTGACGATCGTCACCGATCTGAAGGCGCGCGGCATCGCGTTCCGGTCGCTGACCGAGCA
This sequence comes from Sphingopyxis sp., assembly GCF_036402335.1. GTDB lineage: Bacteria > Pseudomonadota > Alphaproteobacteria > Sphingomonadales > Sphingomonadaceae > Sphingopyxis. Next base: position 2,955 of record NZ_DASWTD010000363.1, read on the forward strand.
GATGGATACGACCACGCCGCACGGCGAATTGCTGTTCTCGCTGTTCGGTGCATTGGCACAATATGAGCGTGCGCTCACGCGCGAACGGGTGATGGCGGGACTGGCTGCTGCCAAACGCCGGGGACGCCAAGGTGGCCGCCCGCCGATGATCGACGCCGAAACGCTCGAGCGGATCACCGCCGCGCTGGATGGCGGGGCCAGCAAGGCGTCCGTCTGCCGGACCTTCAAGGTGCCGCGTTCGACCCTTCTCGGCACGCTTGCCCGGATCGGCTGGACCGCACCGGCCAAGGTCTAAGCCGATGCCGCGTCGCGCCGTCCTGTCGGACGAGCAACGCGCGGCGTTGCTCGCGCTTCCCGACGACGAAACCCTGCTCGTCCAGCACTGGACATTGAGCCGGGACGACTTGGCCATCATCGTCCGCCGGAGGCGACCGCATAACCGGCTGGGTTTCGCGATCCAGCTTTGCGCGCTGCGCTATCCTGGCCGTTTCCTGCGACCCGGTGAACTGATCCCTGATACGCCGCTCGCGTTCGTCGCAGAGCAATTGCAGGTCGGACCCGAGGTGCTGGCCGACTACGCGACGCGCGGCCCGACCCGGTACGAACAGCTCGATGCACTGCGCGATGCATTCGGCTTCATGCCGCTCAGTCGGCCGCTGCGAACGACGTTGCAGGAATGGCTCCTGCCGATCGCGCTGACGACGACCAGCGGGGCTAGGCTGGCGCGCGTGATGCTGGATGAGTGCCGGCGACGGCGCATCATTGTGCCGGGCATCAGTTCGGTCGAGCGGATGGTCGCACAGGCGTTGCTCGATGCCGAACGCCATGTCGCCGAGCATCTGACCCGAGGACTCGATGCTCGACAGCGCCGGCTGCTCGATGCGCTTCTCCTGCCCCACACAGGCACGAACTTGAGCGATCTGGCCTGGGTGCGGCAGTCACCCGGCAAGCCCGGCCGAAAGACATTCGCCGCCATCATCGAGCGACTGACACTGCTTCGGGCCATCGGGATCGATCCGGATATCGCCGTAGGCGTCCATCCCGAGCGCCTCCGACGCCTGTGCCAGGAAGGCGTGCGGCTGACCGCGCAACATGTTCGGACGCTGCAAGCGACGCGGCGTCGCGCCACATTGGTGGCGACCATCCTCGAAACCATCGTTACCCTCACCGACGATGCGGTGCTGATGTTCGATCGCCTGCTTGGGCAGATGTTCCGGCGCGAACAGAACAGCGCGGACACGACACTCAAGCGCAACCGGCGCACCATCAACGGCAAAATCCGGCTGCTTGCCCAACTCGGCGCTGCCTTGCTCGCCGCCAAGATATCAGGTGGCGATATCGGCGCTGCGGTCGAGGCAGCGATCGGATGGAATGATCTCGGCCGCGAGGTCGATGAAGCCCGCAAGCTGATCCGCCCCGATTCGGTCGATCCCGTCGCGGTCG
>NZ_DASWTD010000364.1:0-13631 GCF_036402335.1 Sphingopyxis sp.
GACCCAGCCGTCGGGCTATACCGAGCCGCTGCTCCATAAATATCGGCAGATGAAGAAAGCGGCCTGAGCGGCGGCTGACGACTGGAATCTGCCCCATCCATCATCGTCACCCCGGACTTGATCCGGGGTCCATGACCTAGAGCGCTGCGATGGATCCCCGGATCAGGTCCGGGATGACGAGCAGACGGTAACGACCGGGAGTTGCCGATAGAGATGTGCACCCCGGCGAAAGCCGGGGCCCAGAGCGTAATCGCGCAATGCCAGCCTTCTGACGCCATGCACCCCGGCTTTCGCCGGGGTGCACAAGGGACAGCTCGCCACCCCAAAGCGGCCATCAAACGAGCATGAAAAAGGGCGGCAATCCCTTCGGACGCCGCCCTTGATCCTGTCAGCGAGGAAGCGAAGCTCAGGCTTCGGCCATGTCCTCGTCATACTGCTCCACCGGACCCGAATCCTGGCCCTTGGCATCGACGTCGCGGTCGACGAATTCGATGATCGCCATCGGCGCCGCGTCCGAAGCGCGGATGCCGGCCTTGATCACGCGGGTGTAGCCGCCGTTACGGTCCTTGTAACGCTCGGCCAGGACGTCGAACAGCTTCTTGAGCTGCGTGTCGTCGAGCAGGCGGCTGTTCGCGAGGCGGCGGTTGGCAAGGCCACCGCGCTTGGCGAGCGTGACCAGCTTTTCGATGTAGGGGCGCAGTTCCTTCGCCTTGGCGACGGTCGTCGTGATCTGCTCATGCTTGATGAGCGAAGCCGACATGTTGCGGAACAGTGCGGTACGATGCGCGCTCGTGCGCTGCAGCTTCCGGCCACCCGATTTATGACGCATAATCTTTTCCTTCGTTTGTCAGAGGGGCCGTTCGAGGTACCCCAAGCCAGGTCGATTTGCGGGCCGACCCCTTCCCGTTGTTGGCCCCGGCCGAAGCCGGGGCGCAAGATCAGCCGAGAAGTTCCTGTTCGAGCTTCTTGGCCATTTCTTCGATGTTCTCCGGCGGCCAGCCGGGGATGTCCATGCCGAGGCGCAGGCCCATCGAGGACAGCACTTCCTTGATTTCGTTCAAGGACTTGCGGCCGAAGTTCGGCGTGCGGAGCATTTCGGCTTCGGTCTTCTGGACGAGATCACCGATATAGATGATATTGTCGTTCTTGAGGCAGTTCGCCGAACGGACCGACAGTTCGAGCTCGTCGACCTTCTTGAGAAGGAAGCGGTTGAGCTGGTTGACGTCCGATTCATCGGCGGTGGTCGACGGAGCCGCCATGCCGATGAGGCCGCTGTCGTTCATCGCTTCTTCGAAGTGGACGAAGACCTGGAGCTGGTCCTGGAGGATGCGCGCAGCATAGGCGACGGCGTCTTCCGGGGTGATCGTGCCGTCGGTTTCGACGGTCAGGTTCAGCTTGTCATAGTCCAGTTCCTGGCCGATGCGGGCATTGTCGACCTTGTAGGCGACCTGGCGCACGGGCGAGTAGAGCGAGTCGACCGGGATCAGGCCGATCGGCGCGTCGATCGGACGGTTGGCGGTCGCGGGGACATAGCCCTTGCCGGTGTCGGCAACGAGTTCCATGTTCAGCGTCGCACCGTCGTCGAGGTGGCAGATGACATGGTTCGGGTTCATCACCTTGATGTCGCCCGACACCATGATGTCGCCCGCCTTGACGGTCGCGGGACCCGTCGCCGAAAGCTGGAGCCGCTTCGGGCCTTCGCCTTCCATCTTGAGCGCGATCTGCTTCACGTTGAGGACGATGTCGGTGACGTCTTCGCGCACGCCGGCGAGGCTCGAGAATTCGTGGAGAACATTCTCGATCTTGATCGACGTGATAGCCGCACCCTGGAGCGACGAGAGCAGCACGCGGCGCAGCGCGTTGCCGAGCGTCAGGCCGAAACCGCGCTCAAGCGGCTCGGCAACAAAGGTCGCCTTGCGCTTGCCGTCGCTGCCGGCCTTGATTTCCAGGTTGCTGGGCTTCTTCAATTCCTGCCAGTTCCGGATATTGACAGTCATGGTCTTCCCTTTGCTTTTGGCGGGACGGGTCGGTGGGTCGGCCAACCAGTCCGGCGTAGAGAGGTGGCGGATGCGGCCCCGGACATGGGGCGCATCCGAAGCAGGCGTCAGACGCGGCGGCGCTTGGCCGGGCGGACACCATTGTGCGGGATCGGGGTCACGTCGCGGATCGATGTGATGTGGAAACCGACCGCCTGCAGCGCGCGGAGCGCCGATTCGCGGCCCGCACCCGGGCCCTTGACTTCGACTTCGAGGGTACGGACGCCATGTTCGGCGGCCTTCTTGCCGGCGTCTTCGGCGCACACCTGGGCGGCGTACGGGGTCGACTTGCGGCTGCCCTTGAAGCCCATCATGCCGGCGCTCGACCAGGCAATCGCATTGCCCTGTGCGTCGGTGATGGTGATCATCGTGTTGTTGAAGGTCGCGTTGACGTGGGCGACGCCCGACGAGATGTTCTTGCGTTCGCGCCGACGAAGACGCTGCGGTTCACGAGCCATGAGTAATTCCTAACCTAATCCTGAATGGCCGGTGGCGGGCGGTTCGCCGCTGCCCCGGCAGGGGAAAGAAACAAGGAAGCGCGCGCCCCTTTTGAGAGAGGGGCGGACGCGCTCGACCTTACTTCTTCTTGCCGGCGATCGGCTTGGCCTTGCCCTTGCGGGTGCGCGCATTGGTGTGCGTGCGCTGGCCGCGGACCGGAAGACCCTTGCGATGACGCAGGCCGCGATAGCAGGCGAGGTCCATCAGGCGCTTGATGTTCATCGCGGTGTTGCGACGAAGGTCACCCTCGACCGTGTGGTCGGCGTCGAGCGTTTCGCGGATCTGAAGGATTTCGGCGTCCGAAAGATCCTGGACGCGACGCGTGTGGTCGATGCCCAGCTTGTCGGCGATGTCGACTGCAGTCTTGCGACCGATGCCGTGGATATAGGTGAGCGCGATGATCACGCGCTTGTTGGTGGGCAAATTGACGCCCGCAATACGTGCCATTGGGTACTTTCTCCTGCTCCACAGGACCGGTGGCAATCGGCCCCATCTCAAAGCGTCTGATTTCCAACGCAAAAAACGGACCACGATGCGCGCACGTCGCTTCGCCGTCCGGTCAGGCTGTCGGAATGCAGGCGCAACTAAGGTGAGTCGCCCCGGTTGTCAAGCGAAGTGCGGTGGTTTGAAGCTGCGGATCGCGGCTCAGGATGCGGATGTAAGAGCGACGGCGCGATCATGCAAGCGGTCGACTACCGCGGCATGGATTCCGGGAGCGCAGGCGATGACGCCGAAGGCCTGCGCGCGCGGTGTGTTGAAGACGAGGGGCTGCCCGAAAGCGTCGGTCACGACGGCGCCCGCCTCGGTTGCGATGAGCGCGGCGGCGGCAACATCCCATTCGAAACCCCAGCGCAAGGTAGCGACAAGGTCGGCGCGATCGTCGGCGACGAGCGCCATGCGCAGCGCGATGCTGTTCGGCTTGGTGACGATGACGAGGTCGCTGTCGACCTTGGGCAGTGCATCGGCGGGGACACGCGACCCCGAAAATGTCGTGCGTTGGCTGGCGTGCAGCGTTTCGCCGTTGAGCAGGGCGCCCTGTCCCTTTTGCGCAACCCAGAGTTCGTCGAGTGCGGGGGCATAGAGCACGCCGAGTTCGACCGCGCCATCGACGACGAGCGCGACGGACACACACCAGCCCGGACGACCGCGGATGAAGTCGCGGGTGCCGTCGATCGGGTCGACGCACCACATTGCGCGGCACGACAGGCGCGCGGCGTTGTCGGCGGTCTCTTCGGACAGCCACCCCGCCTCGGGCACCATTGCACCCAGCACGGCCTTCAGCCGCGCGTCGACCGCGAGGTCGACGTCGCTGACCGGATTGTCGTGCGACTTGTTCCAGACGTTGACCGCTTGCCCCTCGCCGCGCCAGCGCGCCATCGCCATGTCGCCGACCTCGCGGGTCGCGGCGATCACGGCTTCGAGGTTGCGGCCGGGCATCAGGTTCTGGCCCTCAGCTGCTCGCGACGGTCATGCCGTCGATGCGCAGCGTCGGCGCGTTGGTGCCGTGGCGGAATTCGAGGTCGTTCGCCGGGACCAGCGCGGCGAACATGTCGATCAGATTGCCCGCGATGGTGAATTCGGCGATCGGCCCGGCGATCTCGCCGTCCTTGATCAGGAAACCCGACGCGCCGCGGCTGTAGTCGCCGGTAACCGGGTTGACGCCATGTCCGATCAGCTCGGTGACATAGACGCCTTCGGCGATGCTCTCCATCAGCGCTGCGGGAGTCACGCTCCCCGCCGCGAGGTTCAGGTTGCTCGCGCCGACGCCCGAGGCACCGCCACCGCGGCTTGCGTGGCCGGTGGGGGGCAGGCCGAGCTGCTTCGCCGACGCCGTGTCGAGCAGCCAGCCGGTGATTTTGCCGCCGGCGACGAGGTTGCGCGCGGCGGTCGGCAGGCCCTCGCCGTCGAAGGCGCGGCTGCGCAGCCCGCGCAGGCGGTGCGGCTCATCGCGGATGACGATGCTGCTGTCGAACAGCATCTGGTCCTCCTTGCCGAGCAAAAAGCTCGTCCCGCGCGCGATGGCCGGCCCCGCGATCGCGCCGAGCAAATGGCCGACGATCCCGTTGCTGACGCGCGGGTCGAGCAGCACGGGAACCTTGCCGTTTGGCGCCTTGCCGGGGTTCAGCCGCGCGACGGCGCGGGTGCCGGCGCGATGGCCGATGTCGGCGGCGCTTTCGAGGTCGGCCAGATGATGCGCGCTGTGCCAGCCATAGTCGCGTTGCATGCTCGCGCCTTCGCCCGCGATGACGCTCGCCGACAGGCTGTGCCCGCTCGACCCGTAACCGCCGGCAAAGCCATGGCTGGTGGCGAGTGCGAAGCGCGTGCGGCTGTGGCTCGCGCTGCCGCCTTCGCTGTTGGTCACGCCCGCAACGGCGCGCGCGGCCTCCTCGGCGGCCAGCGCGGCGGCGCGCAGCGCGGCGGGATCGGCCTCGCTGCCGTCGTCGAGATCGAGGTCGGGAACGGGTCCCCTGAACAGCAACTCTTCGGGCGCGAGGCCCGCGTAGGGATCCTCGGGCGCCTCGCGCGCCATCGCGACGCAGCGTTCGACCAGCTTGGCGAGTTCGCCCGCATCCATGTCGGCGGTCGACACGCTCGCGCTGCGCTGGCCGACGAAGACGCGCAGCGAGATATCCTGCCCCTCGGATCGCTCGACATCCTCGAGCGCGCCGAGCCGCATCGAGACCGAGGTCGCGGCATTGCAATAATAGAGTGCGTCGGCGGCGTCGGCGCCGGCCTTGGTCGCGGCGTCGCACAGCATCTGTGCGCGGTCGAGGGCTTCGGAAACGGTCAGCATGTCCGCGCCCTAACCGGCGCAGAGCAAAGCGTCAAAATCTAAGTCCGATTAGCGGATGATCGCCGCGATCGCGTCGGATGCGGCCACTGCGCCGCTGATCCACAGGAAGGGCAGCGTCAGCGCTGCGACCCAAAGGCGGCGGACGTCGCGGCGGAAGCGTGCGTGCAGGCCCCAGCTGGCGAGCGCCTGACGGCTGAGCCGATACCAGCGCCGTTCGGTCGCGCGGGCGACGGGAAGCGCGAGGACCAGCAGCATGACCAGCGCCACGATGATGAAAGCCGATGGTGCCCCGGCCGCCACGGCGCTCATGACGAGCCAGATCTGCAGGGCGGCAAAAGCGAGGAGTGCGGCGGCGGCGTGCCAGGTCATTCGGCGGCCGAGACTCCGTGCCGGAGGCACGCTGACTGCCGTGCGCCTCCACAGGCGCGGTCCGAATGCTGATGCCATGTTACAGCCCCCTTAGGCTGGCGATTCCCAGAACCGCACGTTTTGCCCCAAAAACTCCCGAGTCAAGACAGCTTGCCAGCGATTCGTTAATTTTTGCGTTCAATTCACCGCAGATTCGCAACCAAATCGCGGCGGACCGCAAAAATGCTGCAAATCTGGCAGTACAGGGCTTGCGGAGCGGGGGAGCGAACCGCCCCGGCTTCAGGGCTTCGGCAGCGTCGGGAGCGGCTCGGCGTCGGCTTCATCGGGAGCCGTCGGCGCGGGGGCGGCCTGACCGCTTGCCTGTCGCTCGAGTTCCTCGGCGGCCTTCTGGCGCTCGGCGAGTGCGCGCTCTTCGGCGACGACGGCGGCTTCGACCTCGTCCGCCGCGGCGTCGATGCCCGCGAGGCGCTTGGCGCGTTCGTCGGCGATCATCGCCTGCCAATCGGTCTTGTCGGTGGCCTTCTTTTCGGCGCGCGCGCTCTCGACGAGCGCCCGGGTACAGCCGGTGAAGCCGCCGAGCCCGGTCGGCGAACAGCTGTCGGTGCCGAAACGGCCGACGCGTTCGACCGCCACGACCTTGTTCGCCCAAGCCTCGTTGCGCACATCGAGCGGATTGCCGCGAAGCATCGGCGGCACGCGATAGCGCTCGGTTTCGGGCAGGCGGTTACACACGACGATTTCGTCGGGGCTGCTCTGCTGGCATTGGTCGTCGCCATAAACGATGACCTGATTGATCTTGTCGACGTCGGTTGGCCCGTCCTGCGCGGCGGCGGGCAGGGCGACGGCGCTGCCGGCGAGGATCAACGCGAACAGGGGCAGGCGGGTCATCGGTTCTTCCTTCAATTTGGCGCGGCATGGCACCGCGACCCTGCATCGGTCATGAACGGTGCGGCAGATGCTATAGTATCAAATACGCTTCGACAGCGCGATGGCTGCACGACAGCCCGCGCGGATCGCGAGGCTGAGAACCGGGTATCCGGGGGCGCTTTCGGCGCCCGCAGCGAGCGCGGCTTCCTTGTGTTCGAGCTCTTCGGCGCGGAAATCGGCCACCGCAGCGCTGAGTTCGGGGTCGCTGTCGCCGAGTTCGTCGAGCTGGTGCTGGTAATGGCGGTCGATCTCGGTCTCGACCGCGGCGGTGCACGCCATCGCGGCGCGCGGGCCCATCGCGGCGGTCACGGCACCCAAGGCAAAGCCCGCGACGTTCCAGAAGGGCTGGAGCGCGGTCGGACGCACGCCGCGCCGCGCGACCATGGCATCGAAGAATTTACGATGCCGCTCTTCCTGCTCGGCCATATGCGCAATCTCGCGCGCCATCGGATGGCGGTCGCCCATCACCGCGAGCTGGCCGGCGTAAATGCGCGTCGCGCCATATTCGCCGGCCTGATCGACGCGGATCATCGAAGCGGTGCGCTTGCCGGGCTTGTTTTGCATCATGTTGCCGATGTGGTCTTCCGGCGCAGCAAGGTCAAGACGAACGCCGCGGCGCCAAGCGAGAAGATCGCATTGAAGCCTGCAAGCGAGATACCGAACAGCGTCCATTGCGCCGTGTCGCAGCGGATCAGCGGCGCGTTCATGATCGCATCGAGGGACACCGGGCCGCCGCCGCCGGTCGCGCAGGTCGTGACGCCTTCCCAGAACCCATATTCGACCCCGGCGTGGAAGATACCGATCGCGCCGCTGATCGCGATCGCGATCGCGGCGAGCAGCGTGAAGGTGCGCATCACGGCATCGTTCCGCCGCATCAGCAGCGCGAAAGCCGCCAGCAGGATCGCGGCCTGATGCGGCCAACGCTGCCAGTAACACATTTCGCACGGGTGGAGGCCAAAGCCATATTGCGACACGAGCGCGCCGCCATAGAGCAGGATCGGCGCCGCGAGCGCGACATAGGGCGCGGCAAGGCGCGATTTCAGCATGGCAGGCGGTCCCTTAGTTGCGCGCGGTCGGCTTGGCGGCGGGTTTCGCCGGGGGCTTGCCGCCTTGCGCCATGCGCGGCGTCGCCGGGCCGATGCGACCGATCGTCTGCAGCGCATAGTGCAGCTGGAAATCCTCGATGCCCTTGGCCTTCAGTTCGGCCGCGGTCGCGGTGAAGCGCGGATCGGCCTTTTCGTCCTTTTCGAGCAGGCCGTTGTCGACCTTCTTTTCGTTGACGAGGTGACGGCGCAGGTCGCTTTCGCGGAACTTCGGACGCGACGCATAGTCGGGATCCGAAATCTGCGGCACGCGGATATCGGGCTCGATCCCGCCTTCCTGCACGCTGCGGCCCGATGGCGTGTAGTAACGCGCCGTGGTCAGGCGGAGCGCGGTGGTGTCGGTCAGCGGCAGCACCGTCTGCACCGATCCCTTGCCGAAGCTGCGTTCGCCCATCACGACCGCGCGGTGCTGGTCCTGCAGCGCGCCCGCGACGATCTCGGACGCGGAGGCCGATCCCGAATCGATCAGGACGACGACCGGCGCGCCGCCGGCGACGTCGCCGGGCTCGGCGAAATAGCGTTCGATATCGCCCTTCTTGCGGCCGCGCTGCGAAACGATCTCGCCGCGTTCGAGGAAGAGGTCGCTGATCCCGACGGCTTCGTCGAGCAGCCCGCCGGGGTTCGAGCGCAGATCGAGGATCCAGCCGCGCGGTTTCTTGCCCAACGACTTTTCGACCGCCATCATCGCGGCGCGCAGGTCGGTGGTCGCATCGGCCGAGAAGCTCGAAACGGTGAGCACGCCGACGTCGCCGCTGACTTCCCATTTGACGGGTTTCAGGTCGATAATCTCGCGCGTCAGCGAAATCTCGATCGGCTTGTCCTGTCCTTCGCGCACGACGGTGACGTCGATCTTGGTGCCGGGCTTGCCGCGCATCTGTTCGACCGCCTCGTCGAGCGTCAGGCCGAAGATCAGTTCCTTGTTGATATGCGTGATATAGTCGCCGGCCTTGATCCCGGCCTTGGCGGCGGGGGTGTCGGCGGTCGGCGCGATCACTTTCACGACGCCGTCTTCCATCGTCACCGAGAGGCCAAGGCCGCCATATTCGCCGTCGGTCTGGGTCCGGAGGTTCGAAAAGCCGCGCGCATCGAGATAGCCCGAATGCGGATCGAGGCTGGCGAGCATGCCGTTGATCGCGCCCTCGATCAGCTTCGAGTCGTCGACCTGTTCGACATAATTCGACTTCACTTCGAGATAGACGTCCATGAAGCGCGTAATTTCTTCCTGCGTCTTCGAATCGACGGTCGCCATCGCGCCGGTCGCAAGCGGGACGAGCGCCAGCGTCGAGAGCGCCGCAGCGCCCTGCCACAAGGCAAAGCGGCGCTTCGGGGACGCGGTGGTCTTGGTCGATTCGGTCATGGGCGTCTTTCAGTCACGCGAGAGCAATCCCGCCTTATACTTCCCGGCACGCCATCCTCCTACGCATTTGTGCGAGCGTCAAGCGCAGCATCCCTTTACGGAACAGCAGCAGAATGGGCGATGAACGCCGTCGATCAGCCAATCATCGCGACAATATCGACCGGGCGCCCGGCGCGGCGGAGCTCGACGGTGATGCGGCTGTCGCCGGACCCGGCACGGCCGATCGGAGTGCCGGCGTCGAGCGTGTCGCCGACCCCGACCGACAAGGCGATCATGCCCGTCAGCAGCGAGACCCAGCCGCCGCCATGGTCGATGATCACGATCTTGCCATAGCCGCGGTAATCGCCCGCAAAACCGACGCGGCCCGGGGCGGGTGCGACGACCTGTCCGCCGGGGCGCGCCGCGATCGTAACGCCGCGCGAGCGCACGCCGCTTTCATTGACCTCGCCAAGACCCGCCACGATCCGCCCGACCACCGGCAGGCGGTACGCGCCCTGCGTCAGCTCGGCTTCGGCGGCGACGGGGGGCGCGGCGGCCGTCAGGCCGGCTTCGGGGTTGCGCGGGCGCGGCAAGGGGCCCGCGAGCTGCGCGAGTTCGGCGCGCACTGCGCTATCGGCCTCAAGCGAATCCATCAGGTCGACGATGTCGCGCGCTTTCTCGCCGAGCCCGAGCGCGCGGTCGGCTTCGAGCTGCGCGCTGCTCATCAGTTCGCGCGAACGCAGCCGCCCCTCATTTTCGAGCCGCGTCAGTGCATCGCGGCGGTGCGCGAGCTGCGCCTTGCTCGCCGCCAACGCTTTCAGCGCCACGGCCTGTTGCCGCCGCGCTGTGTCGAGCAGCGTGAGTTCGCGGCGGACGCCGACGGTGCGGCGCTCGATCACCGGCATCGCTGCGTCGATCACCGCGCGTGCATGCACCATGTCGGTCAGCGATCCTGGCTGCGCGAGGACACTGACGGGCGGCTGCCGGCTCAACTGCTGGAGCGAGGCGGCAAGTTCGAGCAAGGGTTGCTGTTGTTCGGCGAGGCGCGCGCGCCGGGCCGACAGGCGGCGACTGACGAGCGCGACGCGCGCCTCTCCAGCGCTGATATCGGCTTCGGCCGACTGGATACGCGCGGCGAGCGCGGCACTGCGCTTTTTCAGCCGGTCGGCTTCGCTGCTCGCCGCCAGCGCCTGTTTTTCGAGCAGCGCGCTGCGCGCCATCGCCGCTGCCGATTGCTGCTTGGCGTCGATCAGTTGCGTGCGTTCGCGCGCGGCGATCGCCTGCGGATCGAAGATGTCGCTCTGCGCCAGCGCAAGAGCTCCGCCGAAAAGCGTCGTCGCGATCGCCAGCGTCGTCAGCAGCTCCCTCACTGGCGGCCCTCGCGGTGATAGGGATGGCCGGCGACGATGCTGGTCGCGCGCCACAATTGTTCGGCGAGCATCGCGCGCGCCATCAGGTGCGGCCAGGTCGCGCGGCCGAAGGCGATGACCCTGTCGGCGCCCTCGCGCTCCTCGGGGGTGAAGCCGTCGGCGGCGCCGAGGCAGAAGCGCGCCTCGCGTACCCCGCCGTCGCGCCATTTTGCGAGGAGTTTCGCGAATTCCAGCGACGACATCTGGTCGCCGCCCTCGTCGAGCAGGACGGTGCGACTGTTGTCGGCCGCGGCGGGCATGCGGCCGCCCGCATCGGGAAGTTCCGAAATCTTCTGCGCCCAGGTCACGCGCTTCATATAGCGCTCGACCAGCTCGGCCTCGGGCCCGCGCCCGATGCGCCCGCGCGCGATGATGTGCAGCAACATATCCGCCGCCTAACCTTCAGGCGGCGGTCACGTCAATTCGCTGCAGTAACCGGCGGTGCGTCGCCGAACGACCACATGCGCTCGAGGTTGTAGAAGCTACGCACCTCGGGACGGAACAGGTGGACGATGACGTCGCCCGCATCGAGCAGCACCCAATCGGCATTGGGCAAACCTTCGACACGAACCTGGCGGCCCGCTTCCTGCTTGATCCGCTGGGCCAGTTTCTCGGCGATCGCCGAGACATGGCGCGTCGACCGGCCGCTTGCGATCACCATATGGTCGGCGATGCTGCTTTTGCCGGCAAGCGGGATGGAGATGGTTTCCTGGGCCTGGTCCTCGTCCAGCTGGTGGAGGATCAGCGCGTGGAGCACATCCACGCTGGCGTCCGAAGACTTTTGGGCGGATGCGGCGCCATTGGCGGCATCCTGGGTGGCGGAGATCAAATGCGTCCTTTCCTGTTCGAATCCACGAGCCGCGAATGCGTCAGCGGGTCGCGCATGGCGCGGCCTGCATAGCGTTCGAACCAGCGGGGGTTGGCCTGCCGTATTGCAGTTGCGGATCGCACATCGGGCGAAAAACGCAGGAACACGAGGGCAGGCGGTCTCCAGTCCGTCCAGTGAAGTTTCTGGTCCGCGGGCCGGACGAAGCGCCGAAGCCAACCCATCGCCTGCGCGGCATGGGCACGGCCGTTATAGCCCGGACGTGCGACAACCGCAATCGGCATCAGTCGCGCGATCCCCCGCCAGTCGCGCCATTGGGGCAACTGGGCCAGATTGTCGGCGCCCATGATCCAGATGAAGCGCCGGTTGGGGTAGCGCCGGACGAGCTTTTTGAGCGTGTCGATCGTGTAGCGCGTGCCGAGTTCGGTCTCGATCGCGGTCGCGCGAATCGGCGACCGCCGCGCCATCCGCTGCGCCGAACCGAGGCGTGCGGGAAGCGAGGCCATGCCCGCCCTGGGCTTCAGCGGATTGCCCGGCGACACGAGCCACCACAGTTCGTCGAGCCCCAGCGCCTCGATCGCGTTGAGGCTGATCGCGCGATGCCCGCCATGCGCGGGATTGAAGCTGCCGCCGAGGAGGCCGGTGGGGATTTTTCGTGTCAGGGCCGGACCTGTCCCGTGCCGCGCACCTGCCACTTGTACGTCGTCAGCCCCTCCAGCGCAACGGGGCCGCGCGCGTGGAGGCGCCCGGTGGCGATACCGATTTCGGCGCCCAATCCGAATTCGCCGCCGTCGGCGAATTGGGTCGAGGCGTTGTGCATGACGATCGCGCTGTCGACGCCAGTCAGGAAATGTTCGGCGGTGGCGGCATCCTCGGTGACGATCGCGTCGGTGTGGCGGCTCGAATGCGCGTCGATATGCGCGAGTGCCCCGGCAAGCCCGTCAACCATGGCGATCGACACGATCGCGTCGAGATATTCGGTATCCCAATCGGTCGCCGATGCCGTATCGACATGCGGACTGAGTGCCGCGACACCCTTGTCGCCGCGCACTTCGCAGCCCGCCTTGACCAGCGCGTCGACGATCGCGAGCGGCGCTCCGTAGGCGCGATCGATCAGGATCGTCTCGGTCGCGCCGCAGACGCCGGTGCGGCGCATCTTGGCGTTCACGGCGAGTTCGACCGCTTTCGCCGGATCGGCGGCGCCGTCGATATAGAGATGGTTGATCCCGTCGAGATGCGCGAGCACGGGCACGCGCGCCTCGTCCTGCACGCGCGCGACGAGACCCTTGCCGCCGCGCGGAATGATGATGTCGATCAGCCCCTGCGCGCGCAGCATCGCGCCGACCGCTGCGCGGTCCTGCGTCGGCACGAGCTGCACCGCGTCGGCGGGCAGCCCGGCCGCAACCAGACCCGCGGCGAAGGCCGCATGAAGCGCGCGGTTCGAATGCACCGCCTCGCTGCCGCCGCGCAGGATCACGGCATTGCCCGACATCAGTCCGAGCGCCGCGGCGTCGGCGGTCACATTGGGGCGGCTTTCATAGATGATGCCGATCACACCCAGCGGCACGCGCACGCGCTGGAGCACCAGCCCGTTGGGGCGCAGTGTCTCGTCGATGATTCGCCCGACGGGATCGCGCAGATGTGCCACCGCCTCGACCCCGGCCGCCATCGCTTCGAGGCGGGCGGGATCGAGCTTCAATCGGTCAAGCATCGCCGGCGACAGGCCATTCGCAGCACCGCGCGCCATATCTTCGGCATTGGCGGCGAGGATCGTGTCGCGGTCAGCGAGGATCGCGGCGGCTGCGGCCTCGAGGGCAGCGGCCTTTTGCGCACTGGGCGCGCCGGCAAGCACCTGCGCTGCACTGCGCGCCGCCTCGCCCATGGAGCGGATCAGCGATCCGCAATCGATACCCTTCTCGATCATGCCTGCCCGCTAGCACGATCGGCGCGGCTTCGAAATAGCCTCTCCACAGCCTGCCAGGCCGCTGATATCACCGGCGCATGACGGGGGAAATCGAAGCGGCCGGCGACGCGATCACCGGCGGACTGATCGCTCGGGCGGTCGAGGGCGGTGTCGAGGGACATGGCGCGCATGACGGCGTCTGCCTCAATTGCGGGACGAAGCTGGTCGGCGCGCATTGCCATGCCTGCGGTCAACCCGGCCATATCCACCGCTCGCTCGGCGCGATCTGGCACGACATCGCGCACGGCGTGCTCCATTTCGAGGGCAAGATCTGGCGCACGCTCCCGCTGCTCGCCTTCCGCCCCGGCGAGCTGACGCGGCGCTACATCCACGGCGAGCGCATGCGCTTCGTCTCGCCGCTCGCGCTGTT
>NZ_DASWTD010000365.1:0-8060 GCF_036402335.1 Sphingopyxis sp.
CATCGAAGCCGCGAACCCTGAATGGCGCGACCTCTCCTTCGAAATCGGCGCCGGACCGATCGGTCGGGCCATGGATGCTGAAACAAGTTCAGCATGACGAAGTTAAAGGATATCGCGCACCCATGACCGACACCGCCACCCCCACACGCCACGCCTCCTGCCGCTGCGGCCAGCTCCGCATCGCCTGCTCGGGCGAACCGATCCGCGTGTCCGTCTGCCACTGTCGCAATTGCAAGGCACGGAGCGGCAGCGCCTTTGCCGCGCAGGCGCGCTTCCCTGCCGATCAGGTTCGCACCGAAGGCGAAGCGAAATTGTACCAGCATCCCGGCGGCAGCGGCACTCTCGCGGACTTCTACTTCTGCGAAAACTGCGGCTCCACGCTCTGGTTCCTCAATCACCCGGAGCTCGACAGCTATGCCGTGCCGATCGGCAATTTCGAACCCGGCCATGACTTCGAGCTGCAATTTTCAGTCTATGAGGATCGTCAGGAACCTTGGGTTTGTATCCTCGGCGAGGCAATAGAGCGTTATGACTGAGCCCGCCCTCACCACCCCGATCCGCATCCCCGAGGACGCCGACGCCGCATTGCGGCCGAAGACGCTTGCCGAATTCGTCGGGCAGGCCGCGGCGCGCGAGAATCTGCGCATCTTCATCGAGGCGGCGAAGGCGCGCTCCGACGCGCTCGACCATGTGCTCTTTTACGGCCCGCCGGGGCTCGGCAAGACGACGCTGGCGCAGATCGTCGCGAAGGAACTCGGCGTCGGTTTCCGCTCGACCTCCGGCCCGGTGATCGCCAAGGCCGGCGACCTCGCGGCGCTGCTGACTAATCTCGAGGACGGCGACGTCCTGTTCATCGACGAGATCCACCGGCTGTCGCCCGCGGTCGAGGAAATCCTCTATCCCGCGATGGAGGACCGCGCGCTCGACATCATGATCGGCGAAGGGCCGTCGGCACGCTCGGTGCGCATCGACCTGCCCAAGTTCACCCTCGTCGGCGCAACAACGCGGCAGGGACTGCTCACCACCCCGCTGCGCGACCGCTTCGGCATCCCGGTGCGGCTCAATTTCTACACGCACGGCGAACTCGAGCAGGTGATCACGCGCGCTGCGCGGCTGCTCGCGCTGCCGATCGCCTCCGACGGTGCGCTCGAAATCGCGAAGCGCTCGCGCGGCACGCCGCGTATCGCTGGACGGCTGCTGCGCCGCGTGCGCGATTTCGCAACCGTCGCGGGGCATGATGTCGTCGATGCACGCGCCGCCGACGCCGCGCTCAACCGGCTCGAGGTCGACGCGCTCGGGCTCGATGCGATGGACCGGCGCTATCTGACGATGATCGCCGATATCTATCGCGGCGGGCCCGTCGGGGTGGAGACGCTCGCAGCGGGGCTCAGCGAACCGCGCGACACGATTGAAGACGTTATCGAGCCCTATCTGCTCCAGGTCGGCCTGATCGCGCGCACGGCGCGCGGACGCATGCTCAACGCCAGCGCGTGGAAGCATCTGGGCCTGAGCCCGCCTGCCGGGTCGCAGGACGGACTTTTCGACCAGGCAAAATAGAAGGATTTCTGCGGGTTTCATTCTGCCAACCGGCCCCGATCTGCGACGAACCGTTCAAGAGGGGTTTGCGACGAGTCGTTGCGACGCTATCGGTTGGGACAATGGTAAACGCCCCGCCCCCCTTCCTCCCCGGCGCCTTCGTCGGGGCCGAGCATCATTTCCGGGCGCGCGTCTATTTCGAGGACACCGACCTGTCGGGCATCGTCTATCACGCCAATTACCTGCGCTATATGGAGCGTGCGCGGTCGGACATGCTGCGCATCGCGGGCATCAACCAGCGCGCGGCGATGGAAGGCGGCGAGGGCAGCTGGGCGGTCACCGACCTCGCGATCAAATACCGCAGCCCGGCCAGGCTCGACGACGATCTGCTCGTCGTCAGCACCGTGACAGCGGTGCGCGGCGCCAGCGTGGTTATTTCGCAGAGCATCCTTCGCGGAACTGACACGTTAAGCGGCGAGACATTGACCGACGGGCAAGTAACCGCCGCCTTCCTGTCGCCCGCAGGCCGGCCGCGCCGCCAGCCTGCGGGCTGGGCCGACCGATTTACCGCCATCATGAATGGAGAGACTTTCCCTTGCTAGACAATATCAAGCTGGCCGCCGACGCGGCGACGTTGTCCCCCATCGCGCTGTTCCTGCAGGCCGACTGGATCGTCAGGGGCGTGATGATCGGGCTGTTGCTCGCATCCATCTATGTCTGGGCGGTCGTCTTCACACATGGCTTCAGCGTCGGCAAATTGATGAGCGCCTCCGAACGGTTCGAACGCGATTTCTGGCGCGCCGACAATATCGACAAGTTTTTCGACAAGAACAGCGACGAGGACCTGCCGAGCGCGAAGGTGCTCGCCGCGGGGATCGGCGAATGGCGGCGTTCGACCAAGGGCAAGAATGTCGATCGCGAAGGGACACGCGAACGGCTGGGCATCGCGATGAACAGTACCGTCGTGGGCGAAGTCGACCGGCTCGCCGAGAAAATCAGCACATTGGCGACCATCGGGTCGGTTGCGCCTTTCGTCGGGCTGTTCGGTACCGTGTGGGGGATCATGCGCAGCTTCACCGCGATTGCGGCGGAGAATAACAGCAGCCTCGCTGTCGTCGCGCCCGGGATCGCCGAGGCTTTGTTCGCCACCGCGATCGGCCTGTTCGCTGCTATCCCGGCGGTGATCGCCTACAACGCCTTTTCGCAGCGCCTGAACCGGCTCGAATCGCGCCTCGGCCGCTTCGCCGACGGGCTGCACGCGACCTTCAGCCGCGAACTCGAGGTCGAAGCCTGATGGCGATGAGCGGCCCCTCGGGCGGCATCGGCGGACGGCGCGGCCGCGGTGGCCGCCGCGCGCCGATGTCCGAAATCAACGTCACCCCGCTTGTCGACGTCATGCTGGTGCTGCTGATCATTTTCATGATCACGGCCCCGCTGCTCGCATCGGCGGTGCCGATCAACCTGCCCGAGAGCCGGGCAAAGCCGGTCGAGACCGAGGAGCAGGAGCCGGTGCAACTGTCGATCAACGCCGATGACACGCTCTATATCGGCGAGGATATAGTGCCCGGGGCCGAACTTCCGGCGCGGCTCGATGCGATCGCGCGCGAGAATGAAGGCACGGACAAACCACGCCAGATCATGCTGCGCGCCGACAAGGGGCTCGACTATGGCCGCGTGATGCGCGTGATGGGTGAGCTCAATCGTGCTGGCCTGTCGCGGATTTCGCTGGTGACGACGGGGTCGGAAGGCACCGCCGGCAGCGCCCCAGCTGCGGTCACCGACGGTTCAGCAACGGGGCAATAGGCTGGGACGATGGCCGAACCACGGGCAGTGAGGGGGAATGAAGGACGCGGCATCGCCATCGCGGTGGCGGCGCATGTCCTCATCATCGGCCTGCTGTCGGTCCAGTGGACCGCGGGCGACCGGCGCTTCGACAACCCCCCGATGGAAGTCGACCTGATTGCCGAAACCGCGGTGGAATCGAGCGCGCCGATCATCACCGAAGCGCCGCCGTCGGCCCGGCTGGGCGAAGAAGACGCGGTCGATATCGCCGCGCCCGAGCCCGTGCCGACACCGCCGGTCCCCGAACCGATCGTCCGTCCGACGCCGGCCCCGACCCCCAAACAGGTCGCACGGCCGGTTCCGGCCCCGCCGAAAAAACAGCCGCCCGCGGTAACGAAGGCCCCGCCCAAGGCCGCGCCGAAAACGGCCCCGACGAAAAAGACCCAGACCCGCCCGACGGGTCGGCTCGACGGGATCACCGACGGCCTCGGCCGCGAACAGACCAAGGCGCCGCCGAACAAGGGCGCTCCGGCATCGAAGACCGCGGCCGAAGTCCGCCGCTCGATCGACGTCAGCATCAAGTCGGCGGTCGCGCCGCGCTGGAACGGGTGTCGCATTTCGGGCGTCGACGTCGACCAGCTCAAGACCGTCGTGAAATTCCGCCTGACCCAGTCGGGTGCCCTCGCCGGCTTTACCAGCGTCACGACCAGCGGCGAAAACGACAGCAACAAATTCCAGGTCCAGCGTCACCAGGAATGCGCCAAACGTGCGGTCGAACTCGCCGCACCCTTCGACCTGCCCGAGGAAAATTACAGCTTCTGGCAGAATTACACGCTCGATTTCATCAAGAGGTAAGAGAAATGTTCCTCCGTCCGATCAGCCTCTCGCTCGCCTTGCTGCTCACCGCAGCGCCGGTGCTCGCGCAGACCACGGCCGCCCCGGTGGCGCCCCCCGCAGTCACCCCGACCGAACCGCGCGAGACGATTGAGGGCACGCTGTCGCAGGACCGCACGATCATCGCGATCCCGGCGCTCGCGACCGCATCGGTCCAGACGGTCGCGGGCCTGCGTACCGACAGCCTCGGCCGCCAGATCGCCGAAGTCATCGCCGCCGACCTCGAACGCAGCGGCCTTTACGACCCCTTCGGCCCCAGCGGCATTCGCGCGATCACCCGCGCCGAGGTCCAGGCGCCGCGCTTCGCCGACTGGCAGGCGCGCAACGCCGAAAATGTCGTCCATGGTTTTGTCGATGCCGGGTCGAACGGCAGCCTCGTCGTCGGATGCTATCTTTACGACACCGCGCTCGGCAGCGAGCTTGTCCGCAAGGGGTTCGAAATCCAGCCTGGCGACTGGCGCCGCGCCGCGCATAAATGCGCCGACGCCATCTACTCGCGCCTGTCGGGCGAAGCGCCCTTCTTCGACAGCCGCGTCGCCTATATCGCCGAGAGCGGCCCCAAGGGGAACCGCATCAAACGCCTCGCGATCATGGACAGCGACGGCGGCAACCACCGCTTCATCACCAACGGCCAGGCGCTCGCGATTTCCCCGCGTTTCTCGCCCGATTACAAAAAGATCGTCTACGTCAGCTATCTGAACAACCGCGTCCGCGTCTTCATCTACGACGTCGCGGCGGGCTCGCAGAAGCTGGTGACAGAAAGCGCGAACGCGACCTTCGCGCCGCGCTGGTCGCCCGACGGCACGCAGATCCTCTATTCGATGGCCGTGAACGGCAACACCGACATCTATCGCATCTCGGCAAACGGCGGGACGCCGGTGCGGTTGACCAGCACACCGGGCATCGATGTCGGCGGCAGTTTCTCGCCCGACGGCAAGAAGATCGTGTTCGAGAGCGACCGGTCGGGTGGCCAGCAAATCTACACGATGAACATCGACGGGTCGAACCAGCAGCGGATCAGCTTTGGCGGCGGCCGCGCCGCCACCCCCGAATGGTCGCCGCGCGGCGACCTGATCGCCTTCACCCGCATGGGCGGCGGCGAATTCCGCATCGGGGTGATGACCCCGTCGGGCGGCGGCGTGCGGATGCTAACCAACAGCTGGCAGGACGAGGCCCCGACCTGGTCGCCGAACGGCCGCGTCATCCAGTTCTTCCGCACGACGCCGGGACGCGAGGGCAAGTCGAGCCTTTGGCAAGTCGACCTGACCGGCGTGAACCTGCGCCGCCTGCCCACCCCGCAGGATGGATCGGATCCCAGCTGGGGACCGGTGCTGCCCTGACGAAACCGGAACCAAAACGGCCGAATCGGGTTCCAGTAGCGCGTCCTGAACGGGCCGTTTTGCCCGCACGAACAGATTTCCCAACAACAACAAGAGGACAGAAGACATGACGATACGGAAAAGCACCGCGATGATCGCGGCGATCACCATGCTTGCTGTGGGTGCCTGTGCGAAAAAGGCTCCCGAAACGCTTCCCCCCGTTCCCGAAGGCACCGGAACCGATACCGGCGCCGGAACCGGCACCGGCGTGGTTCCCGGATCGCAGGAAGATTTCCTTGCCAGCGTCGGCCTCGAAGGCGATCGCATCTTCTTCGATTTTGACCAGTATAATGTCGATGCGCAGGACCAGGCAACGCTCCAGACCCAGTCGCAGTGGCTGCAGCGCAACCCGGCCGTGCGCGTCACGCTGGAAGGCCATGCCGACGAACGCGGCACCCGCGACTATAATATCGCGCTCGGCGAACGCCGCGCCAACGCCGCGAAGAATTATCTCGCGTCGCTCGGCATCGATCCGTCGCGCATCAACGTCATCAGCTATGGCAAGGAACGCCCGGCCGAACTCGGTTCGACCGAGGAAGCCTATGCGAAGAACCGCCGCGCGGTGACCGTCGTCATCGGAAGGTAATTTTCCGACTGACGTCGGAGCGCGGCAGTTTCAGCGCAGCTGAAACTGAACCCACAACGACCAGAGCGGCACCGCGGCGAAAGCGGCGGTGCAGGCAAAGACACCGAAGGGGACCCGTCGCTGACCGAGCGGCTGGTCCCCTTTTCGTTGGGCGATAAGCGCCCACACGATCCCGCCGAAGCTCGCGAGCAGCAACATCAGCGGCAGCGCCTGCCAGCCGAGCCAGGCGCCGATCGCCGCGACCAGCTTGGGATCGCCGCCGCCCATGCCCTCGGCACCGCGCGCGCGCCGGTACGCCCGGGCGACCAGCGCGAGCACCGCCCCCCCCGCCAGCGCACCGATCCAGCGGTCGAGCAGGGATGTTCCAAGCATCGGCCCGGCGAACAGCACGCCCGCGACGGCCAGCAGCGCATTCAGCCGGTCGGGCAGCCAGAAATGACGCGCGTCGAGCAGCGCCAGCGGCAGCAGCAGCCAGCCCAGCAGCGCCCAGAGCCACCCTGCCGTCCCGGGCAGGAGCGCGAGAGCGATTACCCCGATGGCGGCCGAGCCCAGTTCGACCTGCCAGTGAAAGTGGTCGATCGGGGCCTGGCACGTCCGGCAACGCCCGCGCGATACCGCGGCCGACAGCAGCGGTACGAGGTCGGACGCGCCCAGTGTCCGCCCGCACCGATCGCACTGCGACCGCCCGAACACCGAGCGGCCGGCCGGCCAGCGCAACACCAGTGTTGCAACAAAGCTGCCAAGGACCAGCCCGGTCACACCGGCGAAAAGGACGCCCATGCCAAAGGGCAAGGCGTCGAGAATGGCCACGTCAGAAGCGGCCCGAGGTCGCCAGCACGAACCCGCCCGAACCCGCCTTGAACCCCAGTGCCGCGAGCGCTGCCGCCATTGCGGGATCGCGGTCGACGTTGATCGCGAACTGCGCGCGATACGCGCCGCTGCCGTCGAACGACAGCGTCAGCCGCTCCATGCCCGACTGGCTGGCGAGTGCCGCTTGCGCGCGCCCGCCAGCGCATTTCAGCGGTCCCGACAGCCCGCGCGACAAGTCGAGTCCGGCGATGGGAGCCGTTACCGCAAGCTGGATCTGCCCGCTCGCCGCAGCGCATTTGCCGGTGCCGTCGAAGCGGATCGTCGCACCTTCGAAACGGATCGTGTCGACGGGGATCATCCCGAGCCCGCCCGACATCGACGTCGTGCCGCTGACGTCCGAAACGCCGCGCGGATTGCTGCCGTGCAGGCGCCCCGCTAGCGCGCCGAGCCGTTCGTCGGTGCGCGAAAAGGCCAGCTCGGTGTCGCCGCCAAGCAGCGCAAGCGGCGACAGGCTGGCGCGCACCGTACCGAGCGGCAGCGCGCCGAGGCGCGCATCGACAAGCTCGCCCGACCAGACCGGCCCGCGAATTTCGCGCGCAGTGATGCCCGCATCGGTCGCACCCGAAAGCCCGAGCGCGAGCCGCATCGGGAAGGTCGCGACGAGAAGGATCAGCGCGAGCAGCAGCGCCGCGATCCCCCAACGCCTGCGCACGCTCATTGTCCGCCCTTCCGAAGCTCGGCGGTCATGCCGACGGTGCCGTCGGCGGCAGGGGTGATCGTCAGTTGGTCGACGACGAAGCCTTGCCCTTCGAGCGAGGCGAGCCAGTCTGTCAGCACCGGTGCCTTGGCCGTCGCAATGGCAATCGTCGCCTGTCCCGCGCCGCGTGCCTCGTTGCGGTCGAGCGTCAGCCCGATCTCGCCCGCCGATTGCGCCAGATACTGGTCGATCGCGACCGCATCGACCGTCGCGGCAACCGACTTCGCCGGGCGCTGCGCGAGCAATTGCACTTTCGCGGCGACCCGGCCTTCGCGTTCGATCGCGGCGCGATGCTGGCTTTCCAGATCGACGAAAG
>NZ_DASWTD010000366.1:0-13489 GCF_036402335.1 Sphingopyxis sp.
CACTACAATATGGGCGGCGTCCCAACCAACTACCGCGCCGAGGTGGTGACGCTGAAGGACGGCAACCCGGACAGCGTCGTCCCCGGCCTGTTCGCGGTCGGCGAGGCAGCCTGCGTTTCGGTCCATGGCGCCAACCGCCTCGGCTCCAACAGCCTGATCGACCTCGTCGTCTTCGGCCGCGCGACGGGCCACCGCCTCAAGGAAATCCTGACGCCCGGCGCCGCGCAGCCTGCGCTGCCGAAGGACAGCGCCGACTTGGCGCTCGGCCGCCTCGATCATTTCCGCAATGCGAACGGCGGATCGCCGACCGCGGTCATCCGCGACGAAATGCAGCGCGCAATGTCGCAGCATGCCGCCGTGTTCCGTACCGACGAACTGATGGCCGAGGGCAAGGAAAAGCTCACGAAGACCTATCAGCGGATGAACGACATCCATGTCACCGACCGCAGCCTGATCTGGAACACCGACCTCATCGAAACGCTCGAGCTCGACAATCTGATCAGCCAGGCGACGGTGACGATGCATTCGGCGTTCAATCGCAAGGAAAGCCGCGGCGCCCACGCGCATGAGGATTTCCCGAATCGCGATGACGCCAACTGGATGAAGCACACGGTCAGCTGGTTCGACGGCTGGGGCGGCAAGGGCGGCGGTGTCCGCCTCGATTACCGCCCGGTCCACGAATATACGCTGTCGGACGACGTCGAATATATCAAGCCGAAGGCGCGCGTTTACTGAGTCCGGGCGAAAGTCGCAGGGTTATTTGGAAAATTGGTACGTCGGCGACGCGGGGACCTTCGGGTCGTCGCGTCGCGGCGCGTCACTCCTCGCCGAACAGATTGTCGATCGGATCCATGTCGGAAAAGGGCTGGTCTACGTCCTTGCCCATGATCCACAGTTTCTGGAGCGCGATGGTGAAGAAGATCAGTGCGACGGTCCAGACGATGAAGGTCTTGCGGACCTGCCAGCGGCGTTCGGCCTCGGCCGCTGCGGCGCGCGCCTTGTAGTCGATCCCCAGTTCACCTTCGAACTCGGCGACGAGCTGGGCGCGGCGGGTGCGCGAAATATTCGCGATACTCGCGTTATTCTCGTCACTTGTCGATCGGCGAGTCGCCATTGATTCACCCTCGGCCCACTAGTCCTGCTTCCGACCATAGGGCGGAGGCCCTGCCAAAGGGTTAACCGGCTCCCGTCATTCGGGCGCGATTCCGACAAGTTTGATCCGTGCGCTGGCTCCGCGTAGCAGCGTCAGGTCGCGGCGCGGGCGCCGTAACGCCGTTGCCAGCAATTGCAGAACTGCCTCGGTGGCCGCGCCATCGGCCGGCGGGGCCGTGACGCGCAAAAACACGGCGCCGCCCTCGACCTTTACCGCGTCACGGCTGGCGCCCGGCGTTACCCGCACCTCAATCCGTCCCGAAGCCGCGAGGTGGCGCAGGGCGTCCGTCAGCGCGGGATCGGGACGGAATTTCAGATCGTCACCACCAGCTTGCCGACCGCGCTGCGATCGCCCAGCTTGGCGATCGCCTTGCCGCCGTCGGCGAGGGCGAAGCTTTCGGTGACCCGCGGCTTGATCTTGCCCTGTTCCCACAGCTGGAACAGCCGGGCGATATTCGCACGGTTGCGCGCCGGTTCGCGCATCACGAACGCGCCCCAGAAAACCCCGGCGACGTCGCAGCTCTTGAGCAAGGTCAGGTTGAGCGGCAGGCGCGGGATACCGGCGGGGAAGCCGACGACGAGGTAGCGGCCTTCCCATGCGATCGAACGCAGCGCTGGCTCGGCATAATCGCCGCCGACGGCATCGTAGATGACATTGGCGCCATTCGGGCCGACCGCCGCCTTGAACTTTTCGGCGAGCGCTTTCGAGCCATCCTTGTCGAACGGCTGATAGCCATAGACGACGACCTCGTCGGCGCCCGCCTGGCGTGCGATTTCGGCCTTCGCTTCGCTCGACACACCCGCAACGACACGCGCGCCGAACGCCTTGCCCAGTTCGACCGCTGCGATTCCGACCCCGCCCGATGCGCCGAGAACGAGCAAAGTGTCGCCCTCGCTGATATGCCCGCGATCGACGAGCGCGTGGATGCTGGTGCCATAGGTCATCAGCAGCGACGCACCTGCCGCGAAATCATGACTGTCGGGCAGGTGGTAGACATTGTGCACCGACACCGCGACCGCCTCGGACATGCCGCCGTTGCCGCAGCCCGCGATCACCCGGTCGCCGACCTTGAACTCGGTGACGCCTTCGCCAACTTCGGCGACGAGCCCCGCGACTTCGCCGCCGGGCGCGAAAGGGCGCTCGGGACGGAACTGATATTTATCCTCGATGATCAGCACGTCGGGGAAGTTGACCGCGCAGGCCTTCACATCGATCACGATCTGGCCCTTGCCCGCGGTCGGACGCGGCAGTTCGCCGAGTTCGAGCGTTTCTGGGCCGCCGGTTGCGGTCGACAAGAGAGCCTTCATCATCTTCTCCTCTATGGTGTTCGGTAAGCCTTATGCTGCAGGGCGCATCCATGGCCGATCGGCGTCGAGCTTCTGTTCGTAAGCACCGATTGCCGCGTCGCTCTTTTCGGTCAGCGAAATCTCGTCGAGTCCTTCGAGCAGGCACATCTTGCGGAACGGGTCGATCTCGAAGGTGAAGCGGTCCTGGAACTGCGTCGTCACCGTCTGATGCTCGAGGTCGACGAAGACCGGATCGGTTGCCGCGACCTCCATCAAACGGTCGATCGCCGTCTGCGGCAGGACGACCGGCAGGATGCCGTTCTTGACCGCATTGCCCGAGAAAATGTCCGAGTAGGAGGGCGCGATCACGACGCGGATGCCAAGGTCGCCGAGCGCCCATGCGGCATGCTCGCGGCTCGATCCGCAGCCGAAATTGTCGCCCGCGATCAGGATCGGCGCGCCTTTATATTCGGCGCTGTCGAACAGATTGTCCGGATCCTTGCGGATCGCCTCGAACGCGCCGCGGCCCATGCCCTCGCGCGTCGTCGTCTTCAGCCAGTGCGCAGGGATGATCACGTCGGTGTCGACATTCTTGAGCCCGAACGGGATCGCGCGGCCTTCGACCTTGTCGAGCGGGGTCATGCCAGCAGTTCCCGCACATCGGTGAGCTTGCCCGTCACCGCCGCCGCCGCTGCCATCGCGGGGCTGACGAGGTGCGTGCGTGCGCCGGGGCCCTGGCGGCCTACGAAATTGCGGTTGCTCGTCGACGCGCAGCGTTCGCCCGCTGGCACCTTGTCGGGGTTCATCGCAAGGCACGCCGAGCAGCCCGGTTCGCGCCATTCGAGCCCTGCGTCGGTAAAGATGCGGTCGAGCCCTTCGGCCTCGGCTTGCGCCTTCACGAGGCCCGATCCGGGGACGACGATCGCCCATTTGACATTGTCGGCCTTGTGGCGGCCCTTGATCACCGCGGCGGCGGCGCGCAGGTCTTCGATGCGACTGTTGGTGCAGCTGCCGATGAAGATATTTTCGATCGGCACGTCCTGCATCCGCGTGCCGGGTTCGAGCCCCATATAGGCGAGCGACTTGGCGGCGGCGGTCTGTTTCGACGGGTCGGCGAAGCTGCCCGGTGCGGGGACGACGCCGGTGATCGGCACGACATCCTCGGGGCTCGTGCCCCAGGTCACGCTCGGTGCGATATCGGCGGCGTCGATGACGACCGTCTTGTCATAGGCCGCGCCCGGATCGGTCGCGAGGCTCTTCCAGTAAGCGACCGCCGCTTCCCAGTCGGCGCCCTTCGGCGCATAGGGGCGGCCTTCCAGATATTCGAAGGTCACGTCGTCAGGCGCGATCAAGCCCGCCCGTGCGCCGCCTTCGATCGCCATATTGCTGACGGTCAGACGGCCCTCGACCGAAAGCGCGCGGATCGCGCTGCCGGTATATTCGATGACATGGCCGGTACCGCCCGCGGCGCCGATGACACCAGTGATGTGAAGGATGATGTCCTTCGCCGTGACGCCGGGGCCGACTTCGCCCTCCACGCGGACTTCCATCGTTCTGGCGGGCTGCAGCAGCAAGGTCTGCGTCGCGAGCACATGTTCGACCTCGCTCGTTCCGATCCCGAAGGCGAGCGCTCCGATGCCGCCATGGCACGCAGTGTGGCTGTCGCCGCAGACGATCGTGGTGCCGGGCAGCGAAAAACCCTGCTCGGGGCCGACGACATGGACGATGCCCTGCTCGGGTGCGACCGCGTCGATATAGCGGATGCCATATTCGGGGGCGTTCTTTTCGAGCGCCGCGAGCTGCGCTGCACTCTCGGGGTCGGCGATCGGCAGCCTGTTGCCGGCCGCGTCGAGTCGCGCCGTCGTCGGCAGATTATGGTCGGGCACCGCAAGGGTTAGGTCAGGACGACGCACGGTGCGGCCGCTCGCGCGAAGCCCCGCAAAGGCTTGCGGGCTGGTGACTTCATGGACCAGGTGGCGGTCGATGAAGATCAGGCAGGTTCCGTCGGGGCGCTGTTCGACGACATGCGCGTCCCATATTTTCTCGTAAAGGGTGCGGGGCCGGGTCATGCGGCTCACTTACGCCAGTCGCATAACAATGCAAGCGAGTGGCGATCAAAAACGCAATTTTCGGTCGCGCTTCCCTGATTCTCCTTCGTCATGCCGGACTTGATCCGGCATCCCGCTTTGCGACGTCGATAAGCGGGACCCCGGATCAAGTCCGGGGTGACGAGGAGATGATGGTGTGGCTGCCATAGTCGGCCTATAATCGCCGCATGTCGCTGCTCGCCATCCTCCTGCTCGTCCTTGCCACCACCGTGGCCATGGAGTTCGTCGCGTGGGCGAGCCATAAATATATCATGCACGGTTTCGGCTGGGCGTGGCACCGCGATCATCATGAGCCGCACGACAAGCTTCTCGAAAAGAACGATCTGTTCGCAATCTTTGGCGCGGCGATGAGCATTTCGATGTTCGTGATCGGCAGCCCGATGATCATGGGCGCGTCGGCGTGGGAGCCCGGGACGTGGATCGGGCTCGGCATCCTCTTCTACGGCATCATCTATACGCTGGTGCACGACGGGCTCGTCCACCAGCGCTATTTCCGCTGGGTCCCGCGGCGCGGCTATGCAAAGCGGCTCGTGCAGGCGCACAAGCTCCATCACGCGACAACCGGCAAGGAAGGCGGGGTGAGTTTCGGCTTCGTCTTTGCGCGCGACCCGGCAAAGCTGAAGGCCGAACTCAAGGCGCAGCGCGAGGCGGGAATCGCGGTGGTTCGCGAAGTGCTCGCCGACTAGGCCGTCCGGTAATCGGCGGTAATGGCGCCCGCCGCCGCGAGTTCGGCCTCATGGCTTTCTTCGCGCCAGCTTTCGGCGAGTGCCTGCTGTTCCCAATCCTGCATTGCCGGATGTGCGAGCATATGGTCGACCCACGCCTGCCCGGCGCCGACGTCGAGGCCGTATGTGCGGATACGGAAGGCGACGGGCGCAAAGAAGGCATCGACCGCGGTAAAGTGGCCGCCCGCGAGGAAGGGGCCGCCGAAGCGCGACAAGCCCTCCGCGAACAATTCGCGGATACGGGAGACGTCGAGCCGGAGTGCGCCCGACGGCGGCTTGGGTGTCACGCGAACGCCAACGTTCATCGTGCAATCATTGCGGAGCGCCGAAAAACCGCTGTGCATTTCCGCCGCCGCGCACTGCGCCCACGCGCGTGCGTCGGGGTCGGTCGGCCATACGCCCTCGTGCCGGTCCGCGAGATACAGCGCTATGCCCAGCGAGTCGTAAACCGTCCGTCCTTCGTCGAGCAGGGCCGGCACCTGTCCGGTCGGTGAGAAACTGCGAAATTCGTCATAGTTGATCGGGTTGCTGAACGGCTCGATCTGGTCCTCGAACGCGATGCTGAGCGCGCGCATCAGCACCCAGGGGCGCAGCGACCAGCTCGAATAATTGCGGTTGGCGGTGATCAGCACATACATGCTTCGCGCTCCTGTGTGACGATGGGGGAGGTGTAATCGGGGTCGTGCGCGAAGGGCAACTCGGTACGGTCGCGCAGCGCCGCAAGCACGCTGCCGAAGTCGCTCTTCGCGCGCCAGCCGAAGCGGCGTTCGGCGCGCGACGGGTCGTAGACGCGGTCGATGATGTCAGGAAGCACCCAACCTTGCGCGGCGTAGAGTTCGGCGGCGTCGGGGTGGTGGCGCGCGATCACTGCACGCGCATCGCGGGCCAGCTCTTCGGCTTCCTCGCGTGCGAAGGGCGGCGGCGCCGAGAGGATGAAGGTGTCGCAGCCGATCGCCGGTGCGGCCTCGAGCGCCGCGAGATGCGCCGCCGCGGCATCCTCGACCGTCAGACGGCGGTGGAGCAGTTCGTTCGCCTTGAGGTTCGGGCCGCTTGGCACCGCATGCGTATCGTCATCCTCAGGGAAGAAGCGTCCTGTGCGCAGGATGAGCGCGGCGATCCCATGCTCGCGGTGGACGAGCCTCAACGCCTGCTCGGCGGCGAGCTTGGTGATGCCGTAAATGTTGCGCGGCTCGATCGGACCGAAATCCTCGTCCATCCACCACGCGCCCGCTTCGCCCGCGCCCTCGCGCACATCGGCGCGGACCATCAGCGAGGTGGTCGAAGTGAAGAGGAAGCGGTCGTTGCCCGCCGCGACCGCGGCTTCGATCAGGTTCAGCGTGCCGCTGACATTGACGTCGACGAACGCCTGGCGCGGATAGCGCACGATGTCGGGCTTGTGCAGCGCGCCGCCGTGAATGATCGCCTCGATCCCATGTTCGCCCATCGTCCGGTCAATCAGCGCGCGATCGGTCACCGTGCCGATCACCTGCGTGGGCGCACCGGGAACGACGTCGAGCCCGGTGACTTCATGGCCGTTCCGCGCGAGCAGGGGTGCGAGATAGCGCCCGAGCCAGCCCGACGATCCGGTCAGCAGCACGCGCATCGATCATTCTCCTCCCGGTCTTTGACGTGCGCGCCTGATACACAGACAGCGCGCCGGGGGGCAAGGGCGGTTACCCTTTCGGCGCCGCGGCAGCGGGGCTGGCCGCGGCCGCGCCGCCTTTCGGCTGCGGCAGTTCGCTCAGGTCTAGCCAGCCTGCGTCCTCGCGCTTGTGATAGCTGTCGATCACCGTGAACGGGATGCGGAAAGGAAATCCCCAGTCGCTGTTCCACAGCGCGACCACGCCCGTCCGCGTGGACGGTTCGAAAATCATCGTCGCGCGATAGCCCTCGACCGCGCCCGAATGACCCTCGAGCCTGCTCCCGCCATAGGTGAAGCTCCGCCAGCCAAGGCCATAACCCGCATCGCCCGTGGCAGCCCGCAGGGTGCCGCCATAAAGCCGCCCGGTGCCGACGCGCGGGCGATGGGCAAGCTGCAGCACCGGACCCGGCAGCACATCGGGGCGCTGCCCCATCATCGCCTGCATCCAGGTCGCGAAATCGACGATATCGCTTTCGACCCCCGCGGCGGCGGGAACGCGCCAATAGGCCTCCTTGACCGGACGGACCTGCGCGCCGCGGTGCGGCTTCGCCCAATCCTTCGCGCCCGTCAGCCGCTCCCTCCCGTAACCCGCGCTGACCATGCCGAGCGGGCGGAAGAACCGGTTCTCGACCGTATCGGCGAAAGGTTCGTTTGCGGCCCGCGCCAATATCTCGCTTGCGGCATCGAAAGCGACATTCTGATAGGTGTGGCAGGTGCCGGGTTCGCATTGCAGCGGCGCGGCGGCAAGACTGGCGCGCAGCGCTGCGGGATCCTGCCCCTCCTCCAGCTTTTCGTCATAAGCGTTTTTGGTGAGCCCCGTACGCTGGGCGAGCAGCTGGTCCAGCGTGACATGCGCCTCGGCGCCGCCGGGCAAGCGTAGCGACGTCCCGAGGCCGGCGACCGGACGGTCCAGATCGATCGCGCCGTCCGTCGCCAATGCGGCCGCCAATGCGCCCGTTGCGGTCTTGGAAACCGAGGCCCAGCGGAACAGCGTTTGCGGCGTTACCCGCGCCCCGGTCGACTTGTCGGCGACGCCATAGGTGCGGACGAAGCTGAGCTTCCCGTCTTCGACGACCGCGACCGCCAACCCCGCCATTTCGGGGCGCTGCGACAGGGCAGTGAGTTGGCGGTCGAGCGCAGAATAGTCGATCCGTCCGCGCCACTCGGCGGGCGTGTCGGGCAGATTTGCAGGGCCCGTGATCGGGATTGCGACGCTCGCCAGCGGGTGCTTCCCGCCGAGCGCGTGAACGCCGAACCAGCCCGCCAACCCCAGCGCGACGATCGCGATGAGACGGGAGAAAACCGGCTTCTTCGATTTCTTTTTAGACTGCGACCTCATAATTGGCCGTCGTCTTAGCCGCGACTTCCTCCGCCGTCACCCCCGGTGCAAGCTCGATCAGTTTGAACGGGCTGTCATGATTGTCGCGCCTGAACACCGCGAGGTCAGTGATGATCATGTCGACGACATTCTTGCCGGTCAGCGGCAGTGTGCATTCGGGGATGAACTTCGGGCTGCCGTCCTTGGCGTTATGTTCCATCACGACGATGATCTTCTTGACCCCGGCGACCAGGTCCATCGCGCCGCCCATGCCCTTGATCATCTTGCCCGGGATCATCCAGTTGGCGATGTCGCCGTTTTCGGCAATCTCCATCGCGCCGAGGACGGTCAGGTCGATATGCCCGCCGCGGATCATCGCGAAACTGTCCGACGACGAGAAATAGGCCGATTGCGGCAATTCGCTGATCGTCTGCTTGCCGGCATTGATCAGGTCGGGATCCTCGTCGCCTTCGAACGGGAAGGGACCGATGCCGAGCATGCCGTTCTCCGACTGGAGCGTGACCGTCATCCCTGCGGGGATATGGTTCGCGACCAAGGTGGGGATACCGATGCCGAGGTTGACGTAATAGCCGTCCTGCAGCTCCTTCGCGGCGCGCGCCGCCATGTCATCACGCGTCCAGCCTTTAGTTTCTTGGGCCATTATTTCGGCTCCCATTGCTTATCGGAGGGGAAGGCGTCGTCCCAGCCCAGTTTTTCCCACGGGCCGTAGACGGGGTTGGGGAAAAGGAACCAGCCCTTGTCCCAAAGTGCGGTGGCACCCGCGCTGGTGGCGAGCGCCATGCGCTGCGCCGCGGGCAGGTCCCGGGCGTTGAACTGCTGGCTGAAGTCGCCGAGCTGGTCGCCGCCGAGGATGATCACGCAATATTTCGACGCGATCGTCGCGCGGCGGCCATCCTTGCTCGACCCGCCGGCGTCGTCGCCCATCAGGAACAAGGTCTCGCCATGTTTGAACTCGCCGAGTCCGGCGGCGCGCAGCGTATCCTCGCTGCCCCTGGCATTGGCGGCGCTGCGGTTGGTGTTGGCGATGACGGCGATGCCCGCGGCGCGGAGCCTGTTCACCATCTCGACGCTGCCGGGCATCGCGATCGCCTTGCCCGCGCCGGTCTTTTCCCACTGGTCCCAGACCTTGAGGTCGAAGCCGGTGCCCTTTTCGGCGAACTGACGCATCGGGCCGAGGTTCCAGATCAACGTCTCGTCGGCATCGAATACCGCGGCGAAGGGCTTGTTGCCGCACGGTTCGAACGCCGGGGCATCCATCGTCGCGCCGGGCGCGAGCACGACGCTATCCTTCGGCCGCTGCCCGATCCGCCCCACGCCGTACTCGGCGATCCGCGCATTGGTCGCGCGCACCGTCACGGCTGCCTCGGGCGAGCCGTAGAGATATTGCAGAGCGACCGGCGGCTTGACGGTGTCGACCGGAACCGGGGCGGTCGGCGGAGCCGGAGCCGTTG
Organism: Sphingopyxis sp.; assembly: GCF_036402335.1. Taxonomy (GTDB): domain Bacteria; phylum Pseudomonadota; class Alphaproteobacteria; order Sphingomonadales; family Sphingomonadaceae; genus Sphingopyxis. The sequence continues at coordinate 9,705 of NZ_DASWTD010000366.1, forward strand.
CCACCTCTGCCGGCGCATTCGCACACCCTGCAAGAAGTAGCGCGGCGCCGATGGCGAAGCGGCGCATCACGCGGTCTCGCGCGGGCGCGTCGTGCGGAATTCGATCTTCTTGTCGTACGGCGCGCCGAGGACGAGGCGTTTCACATAAATGCCGGGGAGGTGGATCGCATCGGGATCGAGGCTGCCGACGGGCACGATTTCCTCGACCTCGGCGACGCAGATCTTCGCTGCGGTCGCCATCGGCTGGTTGAAGTTGCGCGCGGTCTTGCGGAAGATCAGGTTGCCGCTCTCGTCGGCCTTCCAGCCCTTGATGATCGCGAGGTCGGCAAAGATCCCGCGTTCGAGGATATAGTCCTGCCCGTCGAAATTCTTCACTTCCTTGCCCTCGGCGACGAGCGTGCCGACGCCGGTCTTGGTATAGAATCCGGGGATGCCCGCGCCGCCCGCGCGGCAGCGTTCGGCGAGCGTGCCCTGCGGGCAGAATTCGACCTCGAGTTCGCCCGCCAGATATTGCCGCTCGAATTCCTTGTTCTCGCCGACATAGGACGAGATCATCTTCCTGACCTGCCTGGTGCGGAGCAGCTTGCCGAGCCCTTCGCCATCGATCCCGGCGTTGTTGCTGGCGATCGTGAGCTCCTTCGTGCCCGCATCGCGGATCGCGTCGATCAGCCGTTCGGGAATACCGCAAAGGCCGAACCCGCCTGCGCAAATCTGCATGCCATCAAAGAGCAGCCCTTCGAGTGCGGCGGCGGCGTCGGGATATTGCTTCTTCCCCATGGGACGGCTCTCCTGAATGGTTTCGCGCGCGACCTTGGCGCATTTGATCCATCAATTCTAATTGTTCGATTTTTGGATTATATATAGACAATGTCTATCAATCGCGTCTCGCTCTATCATCTCGAAACCCTGCTCTGGATCGACCGGCTCGGGACCTTCTCGGCGGCCGCCGAGCGGCTCAACACCACCCAGCCGACGGTATCGGCGCGGATGCGCGAACTCGAACAACGGCTCGGCACCGCATTGTTCCGCCGCGAAGGGCGCGCGATGTCGCTTACCGCGGCGGGCCGCAAGCTCGTGCGCGACTGCGACCCGCTGCTCCGCGACATGCAGATCGCGTTGCTCGGCAGCGGAGGCTATGGCGAGGCGAGCGGGGTGGTGCGCATCGGTGCGGGCGAGATCGCGGCGGCGAGCTGCCTTCCGGGCTTCGTCGCGGGATTGAAGGCCGATATGCCGGGTGTCGGACTCGAGATCGAGATCGACCTCACCGCGAACCTGATCCAGCAGCTTCTGACAGGGCGCACCGACATGGCCTTTGCCGCCGGGCCTATTGCGCACCCGGCCCTCAAGACCAGCCCGATCGGCGAGGTCGAGCTGGTATGGCTTGCCAGTCCCGCGGTCGCTGCGGCCTTCGCGGGCGGCGAGGCGATGCTTCCCGTCTGGTCGCTCGCCAGCCACTCACCGATTCACGGCCGCATGCGCGAGGCGATCGAGGCGTCGCGCATCGCGCAGAAATCGCTCAACCTTTGCAACAATGCCCGCACGATGATCGACATCGCGAAAGCCGGGGGCGGAATCGGTATCTTCCCGCAGCCGATGGTACGGAGCGAAGTGGCAAGCGGCGCGCTTGCCCATATCGAGGGCATGCCCGCGCTCGCCCCGGTCGAGTTCCACGTCGCGATGCGCGTGACCGATACCGAACCCGTGCTGACGCAAATCTTCGAACGCGCCGCAAAGCTCAACCTCGCCGACGCTGGTGTCAGTCGAACGGCGGGAAGCGACAGGGAGCGGCCCTGTCTTTCATCGTCATCCCGGACCTGATCCGGGATCCATCAATTTGCGGGTCTGGTCTCGTCGACCTTTTCGACCCATTCGGGATAGAAGCTCGGCTCGCGCGCCGACCAGCCGGGGGCGGTGGCAGCGGCTTCGCTGATCGACTGGAGCAGCAGCTTGCGCTTGTCGGGGTGGAGGTGCGGCAGCGACGCCGCGGCGCAGAAGGCGCCGGGCAACCACGGCCGCGCATGCGCGCCGAGCAACCGTTCATAGAGGAAGCGATAGGGCGCGAAGGCGGGCAGCCGGTCCTGCCCGAGGTCGAAAGCCGACACCGCAATCAGCGGCGCCATGAAATGTTCGAGCGCGTCGAGGCCGCTGTCATCGGGGATATGCGCACGGATATCGACAAGCCGCTGATAGACGCGCGCCTGAACGCGGATCGCGGTTTCCTCGACCATGTCGCGCGACCAGCGCGCGATCGCGTCGTCGCGTTCGAGCCCGATGTCGAGCGAGCGGCGGATGTAGCGCTGCGTTGCGGCTGGGAAGCCCGCGAACTCCTTGATTTCCGATATCGACAGGTCGCCTGCTGCCGGTCCCGAACGCCCAGAACGCGTAACCATGGTCATGCTCCCGCACGGCACCCGGGGAGCCATCCCCCCGGAGGCCTGCATCAAACAGTCTGCCACCAAAATGGTTAGTGGCGGGTTAACCATGTCGTCGGGAAGTGTTCAGGCAATCGAGGGGCGTTGCGCGGCGGCGCGGCGGAGCCTAATCAGCGTGTCTTGAAACTGTAAGACACATGAGAGCCGCCATGTCGCATTCACCGCAGCCGGTCATTTCCGCAACCGGCCTCTTCACCCCCGCCGAACGCATCTCGAACGAAGAACTTGTTGCGAGTTTTAACGCGTATGTTGCGCTGCACAATAGGGAAAATGCCGCCGCCATCGCAGCGGGCGACATCGCCGAACTGACCGAATCGAGTGTCGAATTTATCGAAAAGGCGAGCGGGATCGGGTCTCGCTTCGTCGTCGACAAGGCGGGCATCCTCGACCCCGAACATATGGCGCCGCGGATCGCCGCGCGCGACAACGACGAAATCTCGATCCTCGCCGAGATCGGCGTTGCGGCAGCGAAGGATGCGCTCGCGCGCGCCGGGCGCGACGCATCACAGGTCGATGCGGTGCTCTGCGCCGCGTCGAACATGCAGCGTCCCTATCCGGCGATGGCGGTCGAGATTCAGGACGCGCTTGGCATCGACGGCTTCGGGTTCGACATGAACGTCGCCTGCTCGTCGGCGACATTCGGCATCCAGACCGCCGCCGACTATATCCGCGCGGGCCACGCCAGGAGCGTGCTCGTCGTGAACCCCGAAATCTGTTCGGGCCACCTCAACTGGCGCGACCGCGACAGCCATTTCATCTTCGGCGACGTCGCGACCGCGATCCTCGTCGAGGACAAGGATATTGCTCCGGAAGGCCATTGGGACATTCTCGGTACCAAGCTGAAGACCGTCTTCTCGAACAATATCCGCAACAATTTCGGCTTCCTCAACCGCGGGCACGGCGGGATCGACCAGTCGGGACCGAAGAGCGACAAGCTGTTCGTTCAGGAAGGCCGCAAGGTGTTCAAGGAAGTCGTCCCGATGGTCGCGAACATGATCGTCGAGCAGATGGAGGTGCTGGGGCTCGAAGGCGGCGACATGCGCCGGCTGTGGTTGCACCAGGCGAACACCAACATGAACCGCCTGATCGCGCAGCGCGTGCTGGGGCATGAGGCGAGCGAGGACGAGAGCCCGACGGTGCTCGACACCTATGGCAATACGTCGAGCGCGGGGTCGATCATCGCCTTCCACCTCAACCATGCGGACATGGCCGCGGGCGACACCGGACTGATCTGCTCGTTCGGGGCGGGGTACAGCGCGGGCACGGTGTTCGTGCGGAAGACTTAGCGCGTTCCCCGGCGAAAGCCGGGGCGCAGCGGGGCCAGCGCAGGTTCGCAATGGGCCCCGGCTTTCG